>JAOZQN010000613.1 GCA_029932195.1 Bacteroidales bacterium
AGACAAGAAAATTTAACCAAAATTACAAATATTATACTGTAACAAAAGGTAAATTGATAGAATTAAACAAAAAAGTTGATAAAAAAACAAGAATAGCAATAAGATAACTAAAAAAAATGACAATATCCGAGTTGAAAAATATAGTTTTGGAATTAAGCAAAGAAATAAAAGAACAAGAATGGTTTGAGTTTAAGCTCAATAACAAACTTGATAATCAAACTATTGGCGAATATATTTCGGCATTATCAAATAGTTCTTGTCTTCAAAACAGAGATTTTGGATATTTAATTTGGGGTGTAAATGACAAAACACACGAAATTGAAGGAACAAAAGTAAGTTTGAAAAATAAAAAAGTTGGAAATCAAGAATTAGAATTTTGGCTTAACCTAAACTTACAGCCTAAAATTGATTTTTCAATACACGAATTTGAATACGAACTTGACAAGAAAATCTGTTTGATAAAAATTCCTGCGGCAATTAATCAACCGACAAAATTCAAAGGAAAAGATTTTATAAGAATTGACAGTAATAAAACAGAACTTAAAAACTTTCCTGACAAAGCAAGGCGTATATGGAACAGCACAACAGATTGGTCAGCAGAAATTGTTGAAAATGCGACAATTGACGATTTAGATGAAAATGCTGCTGAAATTGCACGACAAAGATTTAAAGAAAAAAACAACGATAAAATATTCTTTTCAGATATTGATAATTGGGATACAAAAACTTTTCTTGACAAAATAAAAGTAACAAAAGAAGGGAAAATCACAAGAACAGCATTAATATTATTCGGAAAATCGGAAAGTAATTATAAAATTCATTCCGATTTATTAATTTCATGGATATACATGGATGAAAAGCGTATAAAAAGATATTTTGAAATTTTTTATCCGCCGTTTTTTCTCGTAATAGACAAAGTTTTACAAAAAATACGCAATGAAAAACTGTTAATATTACCTGAAAATACATTAATTCCGCTATCTGTAAATAAATATGAAGAATGGATTATTAGAGAGCTTTTAAATAACTGTATAGCACATCAAGACTACACGCAAGAAAGTAGAATAATAATAACTGAAACAATTGATAATTTGACTTTTTTTAATGTCGGTAATTTTTTTCAAGGCACAATTGAAAGCTATGTTTTGCATGATTATACACCACCAAAATATCGAAATAGATTTCTTGTAAATGCAATGGTAAATCTAAAAATGGTAACTGTTTAGCTACCAAAATTGGTATTTTATTTTGTAAAAAAAGATTAATTATATATAATTGACTATTAAGTTCTTATAAAAAGCTGTATCTTTACATTTTTAATTCAAATCATTTGAAATTATCCGACGATATACATATTTTACAAAATTTAGTTTTAAGTTTATTTCAAAAAATTGAAAAACTTGAAGCTGAAAATACTGAGTTACGTTCCAAACTTAACTTAAATAGTAATAATAGTAGCAAGCCTCCGTCCACTGACGGCTACAAAAAACAAGCTGCTTTCCCAAGAAAAAAGAATGGAAAACAAGGTGGTCAAAAGGGACATGCCGGAAAAACTTTAAAACAAGTTGAAAACCCTGATTTTATAATAGAACATAAAATCAAAGAATGTAATTGTGGCTGTAACTTAGAAAATTTACCAAGTAAACTTGCCGAAAAACGACAAGTTTTCGAGCTCCCCGAACCACGTTTAGAAATTACAGAACATCAATTACATAGCTCTGTATGTCCCTCTTGTGGGAAAATCAATAAAGCAAAAGCACCAGAGAATATTACAGCTCCTGTGCAGTATGGCAGTGGAGTTAAAGCTCTTGCAGTTTTACTTAATAATAATTATAAAATTCCATTTAAAAAAGTTCAATCTCTTTTTGAAGATTTATTTGGCTATCCTATTAATGAATCAACAATTTACTCAGCAAATATTAAGGCTTATAATAACCTTGAAGCTACAGAAGAAATAATAAAATCACTTATTCTAGATTCCAAAACTGCACACGCAGATGAAACAGGATTAAGGGTTGCAGGAGTATTACATTGGTTACATAATATTAGCACTGAAAAATTTACTCACTTATTTATCCATCCAAATAGAGGAAAAAAAGCATTAGAGAGTCCTGCCTCTGTAATACCTTTTTTTTCCGGCTGGCTTGTTCATGATTGTTGGAGTAGTTATTTTAGTTTTACCAATTTTAAACATGCCGTTTGTGGAGCACATTTATTGAGAGAATTTCAAGGTTTATACGAGAATGACAGCAAATGGGCTAAAACATTTAAGTCTTTTCTTCTTGATTTACTAAACAATGATTTAGAGTTTAATCAAAGTAGACAAGAGCATATAAAACAACGATTTGATACAATTTGTAAAATTGCACTTTCCTTAGAACCCGAGCCAATTTATACAGGTAAAAAGGGGCGAAAAAAAAGAACAAAGGGCAGGAACTTAATAGAACGTCTTATTAAACATAAGGATGCAGTACTTGCTTTTGCCTTTAATGAAGAAGTTCCATTTACTAATAATCTTGCAGAAAGAGATGTAAGACCAGCTAAGTTAAAACAAAAAATTTCAGGCTGTCTGCGTACTTTTAAAGGTGCTCAAATATATGCTCGAATCGAAAGTTTTATATCATCATCACGTAAGAACAAAATCAATATTTTCAAAGAACTAAAATCAACTTTGGAATTAGGATACAATCATTTTACAGTATCTGAATATACCCCTGCTAAATAGTTACTAAAAATGATAGAAACAATTGGTTCAGGAATAAAAAAAATATTTCAACTGCAACAAGAAAGATATTTACCGTTACCCGATTATTATATGACAGATAATGTTGAAGTTATATTAACGGGAAAAGTTTTAAACAATGAATATTCACGACAATTAATAAAAGATAAAAATCTTGATTTAAGTGCGGTTTTCATTCTCGACAAGATACAGAAAGGAATACCCGTAAATGATGCAGATTATCAACAAATTATTTTGGCATATTTACGAATAAACAAACGAGCAAAACGAGATGATATAAATAATTTATTAGTTAATATTTTAAATCCAGCCTTGTCTGAAAAACAAAAATATTCTAAAATTAAAAATATTTTATCTAAACTCTCAAAAGAAAAAATAATAGAAAATATTTCAACATCAAGGAAAAGTGCAATTTGGGTTTTAAAATAAATCATTTAACAACGCCAATACTTAGAATTTAGAAATAAAAGAAATAGAAACAATTGAATTAACAATCTCTTTATCAAATACATAATCTAATTTAATGAGTAGATAATTAGAATGAAACGATTAATTTTAGAAATAAAAGAAATAAATTTAAAGACAAAATAAAAACCATAACATCGGTTTGGTGTCAGTCATTTTTTTCTTTTTGTTCCGCCTACGGCTACACAAAAAACAAAAAATGCCCGAACACCAAGCCGTATTGGTTATGCACAACTGCAAAAAACGAAAACATAAAATGTTAGTGATTTTTTTTTTCAGGAAGATATTTTGTTTTTTGTGGATAACGATAATTTTCAAAATCAAAAAAAAATCAAAACATAAAATGAAAAA
>JAOZQN010000086.1 GCA_029932195.1 Bacteroidales bacterium
GACAAACTTTTTATAGATGCATATGAAGGTTGTTTTGATTCCTAATTGGTATTATTCTACAACAATAACAACTATTGAAACTAATTCCGGCACATATACTTGTTCTATTACAGGAACTTGTGGAATCTTAACAACCGAAGAAATTATAGTTTTTATTGGTGATATTACACCCCCAACAATTACTTGCATAGAAAACCAAACAGTAACAGCTGATGATACAGAAACATACACAGTTGTAGATGATGAATTTGACCCTATTTCAACCGATGATAATTGCGAAATTGTAAGTATAATTAACGATATTAATGGAACAGAAACTCTTGCAGGAGAAGAACTCGCACAAGGCAAAACTCACACAATTACTTGGACTGTTACAGACATTGGTGGAAACGAAACTACTTGCGAATTTGATGTTCAAGTAAATGCTTTTGTAGGAATTGAAGATTTATCTGAAATAGGAATTTCAATTTATCCAAATCCAACAACAGGCATCGTAAATATAAACTTTGCCAAAGTTTCAAACTTTGGCAAAGTTGAAATAACAATTACAGATATTACTGGTAAAGTTATTTACAGTAAAGACGTTGCATGCAACGTCTCTACAACAATTGATTTAAGCAATAATGCAAACGGAGTTTATTTTATCAAATTCCAAAACAGCAAAACTGTTAAAACTTTGAAGATTATTAAACAATAATATTATTTTGACCTTCAAGCGTGGCAAAAGCCACCTTGAAGCGTCATTTTTATGTCCTACAAATATCCATCTTCCTTCAGTTTTGCTTCAATATGCGAATAAACAAAGTCGTTTATTTCGTAAACTTTGGCTACTTTTTCTATTAAAATTCCTGCACGTTTTAGATAGTTAAAATGTTTTGTAATATCGTATTTCTCTTGCAAACTAACTCGTTGAGCTTTTGCAACTGTGAGTCGTTTATGCAAAATAAATTGTGCCAAAAGGATCTTTATCTCGCCGTCTAATAAATCTAATGAAGTTGTATCTGTATTTTTTGGGAAATCTAAATAAATTAATTTATTGCTATATTTATTGATATTTGCCACCCAAGCAAGCAGCGAAACTCCCACATTTCCATTAGAATACCTAAATAATTTGTTAAAATATCTGGCATAATCTATTGATTTTATTTGCTTCTCCTGCTTTCGTTTTATTCGCAGTTGCAAACTACTTGATTTATGCCTAAAAAGAATTATCCTTCTCAGCTCATCTGCATTAAAAGGCTCGCATTCAATAATATTTAAAAACGAAGGTGAGATTTTTTTAATTTTATTGATAAGTAAAAAACTATTAATATTGCAATTTACAATAAATAGATGTTTTTTAGAAAATTTTTCTATCATTCTTATAATAAACATAATAACCTCCATTCCCTTCTCCGATTTTTCCCACCAAAGTTCTAGTTCGTCAATTATAATTGTAGAATTTGCTGGTAGCTTGTTTAAAATATCAAAAACTCCACCTCGCGAATTTGTGGCTTCTTTAAGTGCTTTTGTAAAAACGGCTAAATCTATCGAGCCTCTGTAAGGCGAATTTATATTAAATATTTCGGAGTTTTTTCTGTAATTATTAGCAATATAATTAGCAAAAAAAGTTTTTCCAGACAACTTTTTGCCAACAACTAATATTCCTCCATAATAACCTGAATTATATCTATCTATAGTCTTTTTTGCCGTTTCTAAGCCCTCTTCTCTACCAAACCAAAATTCGTTGGAATAATTATGTTTTCGCAAAAATAATTGCTGATAATAAAATGGTAGTTTTTCAAAAACATCTCTGTTTACCGAAACTTCTTCTATTAAATTTAGCAAACTATTTACTTTGGTATGATTTTGTGTTTCCTTATCTATTTTCTCTTTTAAAATAATAGCTTCACTTTGTTTAAACCATAATTTATTAACCTGATTAGATACAAATTGTTTTGTTTTTGAAATATCGGTTCTTATTCTCGTAAAACGTTTTTTGCTTTCCAGTTTGCTAACATATTGCTTAAAATTAGTAGCTAACTTTATGAATGACTGATAAGTAAGTTTATCTACCGTAGCATTTAGTCGTTCGGTAATTTTGAGTTCTATTTGCTTTTGCAGTTTTTCTATTTTTTCTTTCTTTGATAAAAGTTCTTCTCGTTTCACATCTATCAATTTTATATTTTCCGATAAGTGTTTTTTATTTATATTACCATTCTCATCATAAATATTAAAATTAATTACTCTAATAATATTTTGTATTTCCGACTGAATTTCAATTACTTGTGAAGGTAAAACCTCCATTATTTTATGCAAAGGGTCAATCAGTTCGTCTTGAATAATATAATCCACCATTCTTTCGGCGGCAATATTTATCACATCTTTTTTCTTATAGTCTTCATTTAATAGATTATTATAGCCCTCTTCTCCAAGTAAAACAACGCTTTCGGGAAATCTTTTGGTTATTATTTTCAAATTCTTAAAAACAGTATCTAATACTCTATTAAAATTTTGCAGATAAAATTCTATATTAAAATGCTCATCGTTTAAGTTTGGTTCAAATTTTCCAAGCTCGTTATTTTTAAGTTTTGTATTAAAAATTTCTAAATACTCACACAAATGCGTATATCCCTCTGTAACACCTTCATTTATAAATCGTTTTGTTGAATCTATCGCACTGTTTGTTATTTTTTGCAAACGACCTTCAAATAATAAAAGCAAATTTTCAATAACCAAACCGTTAAACAGAAGTTCCTGATTTTCGCTCCATTTAAGCGGAGCATTTTCAATATCTGAAACTATTTGTTTCTTAATTTTCTTTTTAGCAGTTCGAAGAGAACTCAGTTTATTAGCTATAATACTATGAGAATCATCACTTAAACTTTGAATATTTTCTAACGTTTGATTATTAAGAAGTGTAGATAGCTTCTCTACAACTCCAATATTTGTTGCTTCACTTTTATCTATTTGGCTAAAAATATCTTCTTTTGTTTTATAAAAAAGTTCATTGGTTAGCCCACCATTCCTCGCCTTATTATTAAATAAAATAAGACTATCTTTTAACATTCGTTGTAGTTTTTGTATTTCTACAACAAACTGAATATTAGAATATTCAAGTTCGTTATATAAGTTTTTTATAACAATTTGCGATTGAAAAGGAAAATAACTTTTAGTAAGAACTCTAAATTTCATCTTATAACTTATCGGTTGCCCTGATACTTTTATTCTAAGTTTTCTAAATTTTTTACTTATTTTAACCCCAAATTTATCATTTTTATTAATATCTAAATCACTAATATTTAAGTTTCTAACAAAAAACCGTTCTACTTCTGAAGTAAACTTTTCTACTTTTTTCACATAGTCGGTAGATGCTTGCTGCATTAGAGATTCTTGCTGTCTAATTAACTCATCATTAAACTTCTGAATATCTTTACGATAGCGAATCAACATTGTATTTCGGTTTTTTTCAGTAGAAACAATAAGTTCTGTTTTACTATCGTTAATTGTTTTGTGAATTTTAGAAAAACCTTTTGCCGTAGCATTTTTTAATTCAAGTATTAGCTTATTATTTAGACTAATAAACTTTACAATATTTGTATTTATATAATTTTGGTTTACATCTTTAAAATTATCTAAAAGAAATTTTATCTCACCCTTAATAGAACTATTAGCTGGCAGATTTATTTCACTGATATTTAACTCTTTATTGATTTCAATATCAATAATATCATCTTTATTAGTAAAAAGTTTTGGATTAGAACCAATGTGCATATTTTTGAATAACGATGATGCTTTTATCAAAATAACAGTTCCTATTTCGTGCATTAAATCGTTTGTTTTTTGCACAAACTCTGCCTCCCTGTCGGGATATATTGGTGGCACTCCAATAAAAGTGAGGTCGGTATTAATAGATTCCACTTTTATAATATCGTAAAAACTCTTCTTTTCCAGTTCATTATTTATGATACGAATTTCTGCATCAACTCTCATACTGTCAAGCATTTCAGAAACAGTTTTATTAATCATTTCCATTTCACTGTTCAGCGGATTCACAATCATAAGACGAAGTGTGGCATCTTTCCAAAGATGTGAAGTCCACAAAAACTTCATCAGCGAAAGCGTGAAATTTCCATTATTTCCTGCCCCTCGCCACCAAATATCTATTTGCTGATATTTTCCAAAACCAAAACGAAGGTCGTAATCTACAAGAATTATGTTTAAGTCCAGATTATAAAGTGTTTGTATCATCTTGGCAAAGCGAGACGGATCTTTCGTTTGCCTCGCCCACCCCATCATTACCGTATCTGGCTCAACGCCTGAAAATCCGTAAGTTGCGGCAATAGTTTCTATTCCTTCGTAAACATTTTTGCAGGTTTTTTTACGCATAAAAACCCCCTTCTCCATCTCCGTTTTATCTATTATATTCTGCTGATGCTTAGGAAATAACACATTTTTATCTTGGCTTTTTATTATATCAAAATTGGAGAGCAGACCATACTTACCAACAATTGCTTTTGAGAGTTCCAGCAGATGTTTTCGCTTGTCTGTGCCACCACTAAAAAGTATCAGATTTGGTCGCCAATTTCTCTGCTCCAAAGTTTGATTATTCATTTTGGTAAGAATACCACGAATTACGGTTATCCAAACGCTTGTCCACACGTCCCCAAAATCGAGACTTATTTCCTTGCGTTTCAGTATCATGTAAATAATAAACATTATTGAAAGTGCAATGGTCATTGACAATGCGTCGAGGCTTGCCATTATTACAAAGCTAAAAATAAAGCCAATAAGTCCTACTATTTTTGGGACTTTAAAACTTGGACGAAAATCGGTGCTTGCCCAACTTTCTAACCAAAAAGCAAGGTTTATAAATCCATAAGAAGCAAGATAAAACATTGATACAATGCCTGCTATGGAGTTTAAATCGCCAACTAAAATTCCCACTTCGGCAATTGCAAAAGTTACGATGAGTGCTATTCGTGGTTCGTTGCTTGGTCCAAAACCTTTTGCCAAAAATTTGGGTAAAATTTTGTCTCCACCAATTGCTTGTGTAATTCTGGGGCTACCAAGTATTCCGCCAAGTGCAGACGAAAGTGTTGCTCCCCAAATTCCTGCAAGAACAAGAAATACAACCCAAGATACTTGCATCAAAAAATTATAATTTTCTATAAGCAATTCTCTTTTTACCGAAAATCCTATTATAAAAGTTAAGGCAATATAGACTATAAATCCAACAATAATTGCAAGCATTGTTCCTTTTGGAATATCTTTTTTAGGATCTTTGAGGTCGCCCGACATGGAAACTCCTGCTGTAAAACCTGTTACAGCGGGGAAAAATATTGCGAAAATAGTTGTGAGCGAAACACCGTCATCGGCTTTTGTCCAAATGGCATTGGATACAGAAATATCTCCAGTCAATCCTACAATAATGGAAATTATTGATAAAAAGATTGCTGCCATAATAAAAAATTGTGCTTTTATGGCAAGTGAAGTGCTAATGAATACAAGAATCGTGAGTAAAATCAGCACAAATGAGCCAAGTATTCGGTAAGTATTTACAGATTCTAAATCAAAACCAAGCGAAATAAAAAAATTTCCGATGCTTTCTACTGCCAAAAAACTTTCTAAAAATCCGACGACATAAAGTGCTATGCTAAAAGCCATTCCTACGGTAAGTGCAATTCCAATAGCCCCTCCCATCGGCAAACCGAGACTACGAGAGAGGATATAATAAATTCCACCAGTTTTTATTTTTTTATCAGTTGCAATTGACGAAATGCTCAATCCCGTAGCAAACGATACGATATGTGCAACAACAACTATAATTAGTGTGTAAATTATTCCGGCTTCGCCCACAACCCAACCGAGCCGCAGATACATTATCACGCCAAGTATTGTAAGCACCGAAGGTGTAAATACGCCCGAAAAGGCATTAAATTTTTTCATGGTTTTTATTTTCTATGTTAGTCAGCGGGTGTTTTTTAGTCAGCGGGTGATTTTAAATCACCCGCTGACTTTTTCACAGTTTTTAGGAGTGCCCTGTAATTATTATTCACCTATCAAAATAAATGGGGACCAATAATATGGGTGTGAATATTTACCCTCTTCAATCATTTTTCGTTTTGCATCCGAAAGATGTTTGCTAAACCTGACAGGTCTTTTAGACCTGTCAGGTTTTTCTGATAGTAAATTTTCGTAAAAACTTATCATTAAGTCCGATGTGCTATTATCTGAAACAGACCACAGCGAAACTATAATATTTTTACTTCCCGCATATAATAAAGCTCTTGTTAATCCGATAACACCTTCGCCTTTTGTTATTTTTCCTAGAGCTGTTTCACAGGCTGATAAAACAACAAGTTCAGCATTAAAATCTAGGTTATAAATCTCGCTTTGATATAAAATTCCCTCGTTTTGTTCTATATCTAATTTTGCCAAAGTTTTAAATTTTATTAAAGTTGCAGTTGTATCTTGTGCAAATAATATTCCTGATAGGTTTGGATTTTCTTCGTTTACAAAACCATGAGTAGCAAAATGTATAATTCTGTAATTTTGTAATTCGTCTGATTTTACAAAATTTTCATTTGCTTGTTGGTGTGTTCTTATTAATGCTTTTTTTCCTTGTTGCTCATACAGTTTAAAAATTGTTTCAATTTCAGTTTTGGAACCAGGTAAGGGCGAAACATATCTGCCGTCGGTCAAATAACTACGTGAAACAATACTGTCATTTTGTATGATTTCAAAAGTTAATAATTCTCTTGTTTCTGCAGTTGTTCCTGATATGTTTTTGTCGTCAAATATGGGGGCAAATGCAAGCCAGTCATTTAAAGGAGTTACTTCAATATTATCTGTTTTTTGTTTTGGCTTTGTTTGTTTAAATAAAGTTGCAGAATAATTATAACTAATGTTATAATTTTTTATTAAATATGGCATTTCTGCAAAATAAGTTTTACTTTTCCAATTAGTCCATTCTGCAACATATTTTTTTGTATGTAAAGTTTCAAAAGGAATTATTGCAAGTTGTCCATCTGGGATTATTATCAAGTTTTCAATATCATAAAATAAGCCTCCTTTTAAAAAAATTTGTATTTCTGGTGGAAATAATAAATTGTATAATTGAAAGGCAATTTTTTCATATTCTACTATGCTCCAATGTGTTCCCCAAAAAATTTCATCAAGAAATAAACCTGTTTCAGAGATATAAAAATGATAGTCAAAAATTATATCATCAAGGCTATCAGGTTTTGCAATTTGAGTTATAACAAAATCTTTTTTACTAATGGCAAAAATCGTTATTGTGCTGTCTCCCACCGAGTAACTTAATATTGCCGTTTTTTTATCTAATAAATTGGAAACTTGTTGGATAGATGTTGGCGAATTATTATATTTAAGATTGTAGTATTCAGGATATTGTATTTCATAAACAGCAATTAAACTATCGTAAGAACGCTGAGATTTAAAAAGTCTATCATTCCAAATATTTTCTAAGCTGTCATTTTTTTCGTTATTTTTTAGGTTGATATAGTTTGTTATGTTTAAACTTAATTTTTTTTCTAAAATTAATAAGCTGTCAGGAATTCCTGCAAATTGCAAAGCCTCCGTTCCAGAAAGGGCTTCTAATAGAACTGATGATTTATTTTTTTCTGAGAAATAAAATGCTAATTTATTATAATCCAACTCTGATTTGTCTTTATTTTTATTAAGACTCAAACATACATTAACTGCATCTTTATAAATTTTATTTGCTTGTTCGCCAAGAGCGATTTTATCTGCCTCTGTTGTTATTTCTTTGCGGACTTGCGAAATTAATGTGTCGCAGGCTTGATAATGTAAAAGAGCAAGTTTTTGGTTAGATATTTTGTCTTCTAATGAAGAAGAATATTTGTCATTTGAGAGTATTTTTGCCTTCAGGTGTAAAGTTTCCAGCAATCTATTCCAGTTCAGATAATTTTTAATGGGGGGAACAGCGTTAATATTTATAGTATCATTAAAATTTCGCAAGCTACTTGCTATTGTTTTTTGAAAAGATAGTAATGCTAAATCGTATTCCTCCTGAGCATTGTATAAATATCCAATATTCAAATAAGTTACTGCCACTACAATATGCTTATTACCAAAAAGTTCTGTTCTTATTTGTAATGCTTTTAAGTAATATTCCAGAGCCAAATCATATTCCTCTTTTTTTTCGTAAATTGCACCTATATTACTGTAACTGTAAGCTACTTCGGTATGTTTTTCGCCAAATACGTCTTGTTTTATTTTTAATGCCTTAAAATTATATTCCAAAGCTAAATCGTATTTTTTTTTTGCACTATAAATAAGTGCTATATTATGATAACTTTTTGCAACAGAAGAGTGCTTATTGCCAAATAATTCTTTTCTTTTTTTTAGTGATTTTTTATAATATTCCAGAGCTAAATCATTTTCGTTTGTTTTCCAATAAATAACACCAATATTATTGTAGCTTGAAGAAATATCCGAATTATTTTTATTAAGTAGTTCTCTTATTTGTAAGGCTTTAAAATGATATTGCAATGCCAAATTATATTCATGTTTTTTAGAGTAAACAATACCAATATTGCTATAACTTGAAGCCACAGCACTATGGTTTTCTCCCAATAATTCCTTTCTTATTTGCAATGCCTTAAAGTGATATTCTAACGATAATTCAAATTCATTTGTATTCCAATAAATTATACCTATATTATTATAACTATTTGCGATGGATTTATTATTTTCACCAATCAGTTCTTTTTTTATTTCCACTGCTTTAAGATAGTGTTGTAGTGCTAATTCGTATTCATTTTTTTTACCATAAATAATTCCAAGATTATTATAACTTTTTGCAACATCAACATGTTTCTCTCCATATATGCTTTTTCTTATTTCATATGTTTTGTTCCAATAAAATAAAGTTGAGTCTATTTCTACTTGCTTATAATACTGATAACCAAGTGCATGGTAACTGTCAGAAATAATTGTGTCTTTTTCATTAAGATGTAATAAAGTATTTTTTAATGCAAATTTTATAACAGCTATTGCTTTATTTTGATTTTTTTGTTTTTGGTAGCATTTTCCATGTCTTGTTTCGCTCCACATGTAATTATATCCATAAATTTGCCAAAGTTCAGGTGTTTGGCAAATTTCCAAATATTTTGCACTTGATTTTTCAAAATAAATAGCTGCGGTATCGTAGTTTCTATTTTTATAAAATTCTTTGGCAGTTTCAAAATATTGTTTTGCAAGAATGGTATCCGCCGTTATATTTTGTGCAAATATTTGTGTTGCAAATAGTATTGCTATAATTGTTATTATTATTATTTTCATTTTGTATAATATAATCAGTTGTTAGGCGACTTGGAGTTGTTGTCTGACATTTTACAAAGGTAATATTTTTAAGCAAAAATAAAAAAGCCCCTAAAATTAATCAGGGGCTTAGCATTATGAAAAACTAAAAACAATTTTATTTTACTATTATTTTTTGATTAATAGTTTGTTCGTTGAATTGAAGTTTTAAAATATAAACTCCTTGTGGGTTGTTGCTTAAATCTATGCTTGTATTTGTTCCTTTTGTAGTAGTTTCGTAAATAATTTTACCAGTAATGTCTATAACTGCAATTTCAGTATTTTCACTATTTGTTGGTAGTTCAATATTAAAAATACCTGTTGTAGGATTTGGGTAAATATTTACATTATTTTCTAATTTGTTAGCAATATTTACTGCAGGAGCTACAAAAGTTAGCTTTAAGTTTGGTCTGATATTATCATTGTTATTGTAATTTGGTGGTATTTGAGTATCATTATAACCATAAACCACGGAAGTAAAGCCAGTTGTTGAGCTATTTGTTGTATATCGTGCATCATAAGTAATAGGTCCCCAAACAATTTCTATTAATAAGTTATTAGAAGCATTTAATATAAAATTATCAATATCAAAATCATACCAACCTGTTGATGTAGGCATTGCGAATGCTTCTTGAGCAAAAACTTCAGTTGCTGCCCCCATATCTTCATAAGATGTTCCAAGCTCGCTTGAACTTGTTTCCAAGAATTTTATAGATAAGTTTGTTACTACGTCTGGAGAACCAAGACTTGCAAAATCTAATGCAAATTCGTCAATAGTCATTTGTCCTGAACCTATTTCGCTTCCAAGATACAACATTTGAGTTTTGTTATTATTATACCAAGTATTAAAAGGATAGTTTTCTGGTTGTTCTGAACCATTTCCAATAATAATTACTGGAGGTTGTCCTATAATTAACTCTTCACTAAAGTCGGCGATATAAACATCGTTTTTATTAAGGTTCATTGTCATATTTACTGTTGTACCTTCTACAGTTCCAGAGTTTGCCGATATACTAAAAATAACATCTGTTGTTCCATCTGTATTCATTATTACTGTTTGTTCGTCGGTTGCAATTGTTAAATCATCAGAATTATCTATCAATGTAGCTAATACATCAATAGCATTTGCGTGTCCTGTGTTGCTTGTAATAAAAGTAAGGTCAGCTGTTTCTCCTGGGTCTAATCTTCCATTTCCATTATCGTCGTTTGATAATAGCATTTCTGTAATTTCAAAAGCTGGTGCATTTGCTGTTAAGTTTATTGTTGAAATCCATTCGTAATCAGGGTCTCCTGTTATTGTTACAGTCAGTTCTGCAACGTATTGGTTTGGAACATTATCTGCCAAAGAAATTTCAAAAGCATCAGCAATATCTATCATTCCTCCACCCACAATAGCACCAATATTTTCTGTGCCATCAATTATTGAAATATAAGAGTCTGATGTTGTAAGAGTTGCAACTACATTTGAAGCATCATAATCGGTTGCTACGTTTTCAAATACAGCATCAATGCTTGTTGTTGAATTATAATTTGCATTATCAGGAGTATAACTTGAAATAGTTACATAAGGTTCACTTGCAGCAAGTGGCGTAAGTGTTTCAATCAAAGGCTGTTTGTTTTGTGCAGTAATAACAAGAGTAACTGCACCACCAACTATTGGTGTAGAAAACTCTAAAGTAGCATCTCCATTTGCGTCTGCCATTGCAACACAAATTCTATTTCCTCCTTGATGCACTGCGATATATCCATAAGGAACTGTAGAAATACCAGCAGTAGAAGAGCCAATCATTAATACGGCTGGGGATAGTGTGTAAGTTATTGCGTCTGGCACACCTATGTAATTCATAAGAGTAGGGTCTCCCATAAGATGGTAAATTTCCCAGTAATACTCTTTTGAATCAGAAGTTGAAGCTTCAACAGCAAGGTTTCCCGCTACATTTATTTGTCCTTGTGCAGAATACCAAGTTGAGGTGCTCGTTTCGTTTTCTAATGTGTGCATTACTCCGTCGTAAACACCAAGTCCAAAATCTTCATAAGCAGGTTCTGCAACAGGTGTTCCCATTCCAACTCCCCACCAATAATCTTCGTCCCACATAGTCGAATTTGAGCCGCCAATATCTCCAATAGCTCCACCATTTGCTTGTCTTAATGCTGCTTCACCAAAACATTCATCTTGATGAAATTCTACAGAAGAACAGCAATTTCCAATCCATAATCCATATTTTTCATTATTTGTTAAGTTATAAACATCTGATGTAGAAAAATTTGGCTCCGCCCAACCATCTACACTACAATGTGCTGTATAGTTTGCAAAAGCAAGACCTGCATTCATATCTGCAAAAATAATATCTGAAACAGCTCCATTATCAAGAGGTTGTAAATATGTGTGTGCATTTACTCCATTTTCTGCTGTCATATAATAATTATCTGCATACCAAATTGCTCCATTTCCATGAATCATTTCCATACCAGCATCTTCTCCTGCTACAAGAAATACTTCTGATAAATATGAAGGGTCGCTCATTTCGTATTTTTCATACAGAAGAGTTTTGTCAATTTGTGGTTGTAATTGTGCTGTATTTTGTGCCGAAAAACGACCATAATATACTTCTGGAATATTATCGCTTGGCTCTGAATATTCACAATATCTTAAATCAGTATGTTCGCCTGTTGTCCACTCTGGAATTTGCTGAATATCGCCAACAAAAAGCACAAAATCCATAGGGTCTGAACTTTCATAAATATCTTGTAGATAAGTTTTTATAGTTGAATTTGTTGTTCCTATAACATCTGTGTATCCAACTGTTACATCAAAACCTTTAAGTTCTTTCCATTCAATAAATGGAGCGAGTTGGTCTTCAAACATTCTATCGGCAATAATTACCATGTGAGTAGTTGCTCCAATTAATTCTTTTGAATCTACTTTTGCATAATTTATTACTTGTCCGTTGTAAATATTATTAAAATGAGGCGAAGCATATTTTATTTTTAATGCTTGTGTTTTTGATAAGTTTGCACCTACAAATTCTATTTCAACAACTAAGTTATTTAACACTCTAAGTTGATTTTTAACAGGATTGTATTGGATAGGAGAAATTTCTATTCTACCCAAGCGAGTAGCACGTAACATTCCTGCGTCTTCGTAGGTTGCTATTTTTGTGTTTATAAACTTATCAAGTTTATACGTTTTTTCGTTGTAAGCGAAAGGCACATCAATAGGGTCTTCGTTTTTAAAAATTGAACGTTGTGCAGGAACAATTTTATTTTCTATTCCGTAGTCTGCAAGATTAATAATTTCTTCGTCGTAGCTAACAATGTTAAATTTTACTTCTGCATCTTGCGGAACTTCAATTAATTTACTGATAACAGGGATATTAGGATTTCCCATATCAAAAGTTTTGATAAGACCATTTGCTTGAAGCAAAGTAAAATCTCCACCTTTGGTGTCTTCTGCCGAAAAATAAAGTGCTGACAAAGATGACTTTACAGTCAAGTTTTCTGCACCTTTATTCATTACTTCAAAACTATTTCCACTTGCTTTTAATTTTACCTTCACCTCATTTTTTTGGGCAAAGATAGCAAATGAAAAAAGCATGATTGTCAAAAACAATGTAATCTTTTTCATAATTTTAATAGTTAATAATTAAGGGGTTATTAGTAAGAAGTTAAAAAATTGATAGTCTAAAATTAAAACTTTTTTCCATTTTTTGAAAAAACATATCAATTTAAAATTGAATACATTAACCTTACAAAACAATGAATTAAGTAAGATAATGAAATTTTCGGCTCCTCAGGTTGTTAGATATTCTTCTTGTTTTGAAAAATATTATACTTTATACCTTACCTTTTGGATAAGTCAAGGTAATAATAGTTGCATAGTTACTTCTTATTTTTTAAATATGCAAATTTATTTACATTTTAATATATTATTAGCACAATAGTTCGTTGGATTTTGATACTCGAAAAAACATGCTAAAGGTTGAATTAAATTGATTTACAGCGGATTGTATTAGGATAAGAATAAAACAATTTACTCACCAAATTAGAACATAATAAAAAAGAAAAAAGCCCCTGAAATTAATCAGGGACTTAGCATTATGAAAAACTAAAAACAATTTTATTTTACTATTATTTTTTGATTAATAGTTTGTTCGTTGAATTGAAGTTTTAAAATATAAACTCCTTGTGGATTGTTACTTAGGTCTATACTTGTGCTTGTTCCGTTTGCAACAGTTTCGTAAATAATTTTACCTGTAATATCTATAACTGAAATTTTAACATTTTCACCATTTGTTGGTAGATCAACATTAAAAATACCTGTTGTAGGATTAGGATAAATATTTACTTTATTTTCTAATTTATTAGCAATACTTACCTCAGGAGCTACAAAAGTTAGCTTTAAGTTTGGTCTTATATTATCATTATTATTGTAATTTGGTGGTGTTTGAGTATCACTATAACCATAAACAACGGAAGTAAAGCCAGTTGTTGTGCTATTTGTTGTATATCGTGCGACGTAGTTAACAGGTCCCCAGACAATTTCAATTAATAAATTATTAGAAGTGTTTAATATAAAATTATCAATATCAAAATCAGACCAGCCCGTTGCTGTAGGCATTGAGAATGTTGCTTGTGCAAATACTTCGGTTGCTGAACTCATATCTTCATAAGATGTTCCAAGTTCGGTTAAACTTGTTTCCACGAAATTTACAGATAAGTTTGTTATTTCGTCTGGTGAACCAAGACTTGTAAAGTCTAAAGCAAATTTTTCAATAATCATTTCTCCATTTCCTATTTCGCTTCCAAGATATAACATTTGTGTTTTATTATTATTATAATAAGTATTAAAAGGATAATTCTGTGGTTGTTCTGAACCATTTCCGATAATGGTTACTGGAGGTTGTCCTATAATTAATTCTTCGCTAAAGTCGGTGATATAAACATCGTTCTTATTCAGGTTCATTGTCATATTTACTGTTGTTCCCGCTACTGTTCCAGAATTTGCCGATATATTAAAAACAATATCTGTTGTTCCGTCTGTATTTATTGTTACAAATTGTTCGTCTGTTGCAATTGCTAAATCATCAGAATTATCTATTAATGATGCTAATACATCAATGGCGTTTGCGTGTCCTGTGTTACTTGTAGTAAAAGTAAGGTCTGCTGTTTCACCTGGGTCTAATCTTCCGTTTTCGTTGTCGTCGTTTGATAATAGCATTTCGGTAATTTCAAAAGCTGGTGCATTTGCTGTTACGTCTATTGTTGAGATCCATTCATAGTCAGGGTTTCCTGTTATTGTTACAGTAAGTTGTGCAACGTATTGGTCTGGAACGTTATTTGCTAAAGAAATTTCAAAAGCATCAGTAATGTTTACTACTTCTCCTCCATCAATATCACCTATATTTTTAGTGCCATCAATTATTGTAACGTAAGAGTCTGTAGTTGTAAGAGTTGCAACCACATTTGAAGCATCATAGTCAGTTGCAACATTTTCAAATACTACATCAATATTTGCCAATGTTCCATAGTTTGCGTTATCTGGTGTGTAACTTGCTACCATTACATAAGGTGCGTCTGGAGTAAGTGGCATAATTTCCTCAATTAAAGGTTGTTTATTTTGTGCAGTAATAACAAGAGTAACTGCACCACCAGCTATTGGTGACGAGAGTTCTAAAGTAGCATCTCCATTTGCGTCAGCCATTGCAACACAAATTCTACTTCCAGCTTGATGCACAGCAATATATCCGTAAGGAACAGTAGAAATATCTGTAGATGTAGAACCAATCATCAATACAGAAGGAGTTAATGTATAAGTTATTGCATCTGGCACACCTATATAGTTCATAAGTGTTGGATCTCCCATAAGGTGATAAATCTCCCAGTAATATTCTTTTCTTGTAGAAGAAGACTCTTCTACTGCAAGATTTCCTGATAATACCATTTGTCCTTGAGTTACATACCAAGTAGAAATATCATCAACTTCATTGGCTTGTGTGTGCATTACACCGTCATAAACTCCAAGAGTAAAATCTTCGTAAGCAGGTTCTTCAACAGGCGTTCCCATACCTACTCCCCACCAGTAAGGTGTTAATAATTTTATGTTTTTATAATAAAAGTTCCCCCAGTTTTTAT
>JAOZQN010000614.1 GCA_029932195.1 Bacteroidales bacterium
AACATACAAATTTATTTTTCATCGTTAATAACAAAAAATGCCAATTTAGGTTTAATACCATGTTACTGGAATTTGATATTTCTCCTGATATTCCAAGTTCAATTGTTCCTGCCGTGATTTTGGTAATGCCTGAATATGTGTTGTTTGCAGATAATATCACAATGCCATCGCCTGTTTTTTCTACTGAACCAATATCTGAAATTGTATTTGAAAAAATTAATGTTCCTCCATTTGCAACATCAATTATTGTATTATCATTTAAAACAACAGCTCCCGAAAATGTTCCTGTTCCGCTTGTTGGTGTGTATTTTAAATATTTTATTCCACTACTTCCAGAACGGATTGTTAAAAGATTGCTTATATTTACTGCATCTGTTCCTATTTGAAGTATTGCATTATTTACTCCGCTCGTTTCTCCTAAAAATATTGAGCTATTTAGCGGATTGCTTCCAACGTAATTTACTTCTGTTGTTCCATTTACAGAAAATAAACCTCCCTGAAATGTGTTTGCATTATTCAATTTTACATAAGCATTTCCATAAATTCCCATACTGCTATTTCCTGTTCCACTTTGGCTGATAACAGCATCAATAGTTAAGGTATTGTCTCCATAAACTTTTAACTGTTTGGCATCAAAAAGATTAACATTACTCAAATTATTAATCAAGATTCCGCCAAGTCCAACAGGATTTATTTCTAAATCGCTACCTCCTCTGTTTTCTATTTGTGCTTCTATTTCTAAAAGATTAGGGTCGCCGTTGTTTTCAAATTTATATGCGTAGGTTTTATCTCCATACCATTTTATTCCTCCAGCTCCATTGTAGCTTACAATATTTCCAAACCATGCACCTCCTGCATAATTACAATATGCCCAGTGCCTTGTGTTTGTACTATTAAAATAAAGATTGTCGCCCGAAGAAGGACTCCCTGCTGTGTGCCAGTTATCGGCTTCACTAATATTATCGTTTGTAGCATCTCCTTTCCAATAAAAATCTCCTTTTGTTTGTGCATTCAAATTTGCTGATGCAAAAAGTATTATTAAAATAAATAAACTAATTGCTGTTTTTAGTGTTTTTTTCATGATTATGGGGGAATTATATGGTTAATATTTAATATTTATCAGAATGATTTCAGTTATATTTTAGTGTAAATTCGGGCGTTTTTTACGAATGCCAATTTCGTCGTTACTTTTTAAATTTAAAAATACTCATTTACAGAAATAAACTTCAATTCTGAAATTTCAAAAAAAACTTAAACTTGACACTCGTGAAAAACGCCGTTTTTTTTCATCATTTGAGTTTCAGTAATGAATATAAAAATTAATGTCAGTTTATTTCTTAATAATTCCATTGAGTTTTTATTAACAATAAAATTTTTCGAAAGTAAGTATATTTTTCGGTTTACAGTCAAATATTGTGATAGAATATTAACCTGTATATTTAATTATAATATTGATAATCAAAACAATAATAATTTTATGTATTTTATACGATTACTTGTAGAGACGTTGCATGCAACGTCTCTACTGAGTTAGTTAAAATATTATTCCATCACAATATTTGACTGTAAACCCATATTTTTTATTGTAATATTACTTTTTTTACTTGAAATTCATTATTTGTTGAAATTCTTACAAAATAAATACCTTTCGGTTGTTCTCTTATGTCAATATTAAAAGGAACTTCGTTAATATTATATGTTTTTATTATTTTGCCAGTAATATTATATATTTCTGTTTTAATAATTCCGTTTCCTTCAACCGTAAATAATCCGGTGGTTGGATTGGGAAAAATTGAAAATTTTTGAACATAAAAATTACTGTCTGTATTTGTTACCGAATAATATTCATCTGCTCCGCAATCAATCGGGCTTATGTTTATTCTATCTTCACCGTCCATATCAAATTCTTCGTTATCAGGAATATAATCTGGATTTCCTGCATTAATTGCTGGCGATGTTGATTGTAAGTGTAAATTTGGATTTTCTGCTATTGATACAAATTGTGGGTCGGCATTTAAACCGTTACTTTCATAAGATGTTGAAGATTGAAAGTCAGATAAACCTATATAATCAATATCGTTATTTTGAAAAGTTGGTTGTCCGTTTGGTTCGAAGTATAAATTATAGTTCAAAGTAAGATTTTGTTGTCCTCCGCCAACCAGTGTTACTGTTCTGCCGTTGTTATTTCCGTAAATAATATTATTTCCTATTACACAATCGTTTATAAATCCTATATAAAATTGTTCTTCGCTGTTTCCGTTAATATTGTTATTATACAGTGTATTACCTGTTGCTGATGAATTTATTAAAAGACCTGTATAATCAGGGTAACCCCAACTGCCGAACAAAATTCCGCCGTCAAGATTATCGAAAGCTATATTATTTCTTAAAATTATATTTTTTTGCACAACATGATTAAATTCTGCCCATACAACAAAACCTGCATCGTTTCTGTAACTTATGTTATTTTCCATTAAGATGTCTCTTCCGCCGTCTATATAAAAACCATCGGCACTATAACCCGACTCGGGATTTATACAATCGTGAATACTGCAATTTCTTACAATTCCATGTCTTACCTGATCAAGACTATCAACACTAACAGCTTCCCAACCTCCAATTAAATTGAGTTGTTTTATTTTAATATAAACTACTAAATATCAGCATTTTTCATTCTTTTTTTTTGCAAAACTACTTCTTTTTTTGTCTAATTGCGTTTTTTCAGGTGTTAAAATTAGGCAATAACATACAGCATTCCTTTTTTGTGATTTTCTTCAAAAAAGAACGGATAATTCAAAATGATATTTTTTTATTATATTAAGTCATATTTTTTTTTAGGTATTTATTTTTTTTATAGGTCTAATTTATATTTGTTATTATAGAGCCATTGGATCTTGTAATTTCAATAATTTTGTAATGTAGTCTTCTCGTATTTTATTTTTAGATACGATTAATCTTATTGTTCCAAAAGTAATGGTTTTCAAACCTTTACATCTTCTGCAATCATTTTTAATCTTGGTAACAAAAATTGCTTTGAGAAAAAATAAACAAATTTTACGGATAAAATCATCTACGCTACTATATGTTGATTCGGATATTTTTAGCGTGTGCTTACAAAAACGAAAAAATTGTTCTATATGAGTTCTTTGAAACCAATGTCGTCTTAGTGTTTTTTCTTTGATATTCAAATTATTAGTGTATATTACACTTACTCTTTTACTTCCAGAAAGTCGGAAAAATAATAATACAACGTCCATTTTTCTACACTTATATTTTGCTTTTATTCGCATAGTAAATGGCTTGGCAGTTTCTTTATTATTTTGAGTATAATATTCTTTTTCTTGTTCAATAAATTCTTGTTCAATAAACTTTTTGAGGCTGATAAAATTTCCTTTTATTTCAAACAAATGACTTTTTACTGGAACACAAATAGTCTGAATATCAAGCTCTTTGGCATACGAAATTAACTCAACATGAGAATAGCCACTATCAACACTTAGATACCATTGCCCAAACGATAAGCTGTGTTTGGACTCCAAGTCTTCTACAAA
>JAOZQN010000087.1 GCA_029932195.1 Bacteroidales bacterium
AAAAATAAAACATTGATTTACATCTTTTTATCAACTCCGAAACTTTAGTTAATAAATAAAAAAAATTATGCAAAAATAAAATAACCACGTCTGATAAAACTTATTTCTGCGAACATACAATTAAAGATTCATTGCAACTCTTCTTTTTTTGAGACTGCAATTATAAAAATAAAAAAACTATGTTCCAAATAATTTACTGTTTAATTATTTGACAATCAAAGTTTAAATGTCGTAAGTGGGCGTTTAAATGTCCTAAGTGGTCGCTAAAATGTCCTAAGTGGGCGTTTAAATGTCGTAAGTGGGCAGTATTTTTATTGTAATAGTAACATTATTAAGGTGTTAATGTGTGTTTTTAATAAATAAGGCATAAAAAAAGTTTAATTTTTTATTTTTTTTCAAAAAAAAGCAGGAAGAAGGGGTTACCTAAACGGTTTTCACTTTACTAAGTAATATAAGCTTTGTTTTTTCGGAAATATTATTCTGAAAAAAGCATGTATTTACAAATAAAAAACTACTAAAATGAAACAAAAAAAAGGGAGTAAAAAGGAAATAAAAATAAAGAAGCAATTAATATCATTTCCACATAAAGGTGGTTATAGATCTTTTCCAGTAAATAAAATTGTTTTTTGTGAAGCAAAAAATCATTCAATAACAATTCATTTGAAAGACAAGAGTGTTTTTTCTACAAGAACAACTTTATCTCGTTTAACAAATGTTTTTCCTGTAAATTTTTATCGCTGTCATAATTCTTTTATTATTAACCTAAAACATATTGAAGAGCATCAAAAATTCTCAAAAAATACAGTTTTATTCTTTGGCAAACAAATAATACCTATCGCAAAAAGAAAAAAGATGGAATTTGAGAAGAAAGCATACGATTTTCTGTTTTTATAAAATTCTCCTTTTTTGTAAACTCTAAATTTTACGTATTTTCTTACTGTTTAATCTGTTTGTTATTAGATTATTGTGGGTTCTTTTTTTTTATATTGAAGGAAACTACTACAAAATCATTTGAGTTTGCAACATATTTGGGGAAATGATTTATGAGAAAATACTATTGATTTTTTGAAATTTTGTTTTATCTTTGAAAAATTGCATATTTGTGTATTTTATTACGATTATTATTTTAACAACTTAACAGAAGCTATCTTAGATATAGAAGGTAACAATAAACTGCCATTACAACAAAAACTTAACTTTACCCAAAAATGAAATATCAAATAAATAATATAGAGCAACTTACTGGCATAAAAACTCATACAATAAGAATTTGGGAAAAAAGATATAATATTTTATCACCAAAAAGAACGGAGACAAATATTAGATACTACGAAGAAGACGATTTAAGAAAAATAATAATGGTTACGGCTTTGACTAAAAAAGGTTATAAGATTTCGGAAATAGCAAAATTATCGGAGCAAGAATTGAAAGAAACTGTTTTGTTAGAAAGTAAGCAATATTCTGAATATGATACACATATAGCTTTATTATTGGAAGCAATAATAAATTTTAGACATACAGATTTATCCAACAATTTCGCAAAAATATCTATCCAATTTGGTATTGAAACTACTTTTTGTGAAATTATTTTACCATTAATTGAAAATTCAAAAACGCTTTGGCAAACAAGCGAAATTACTTCGGCACAACTAAATTACAGTTATAATATTATAAATCAATTACTAACAGTTCTTTATGGTCGTTTACCTATTCAAAATAATGATAATAAAAATAATTATTTGATATTTTCAACATCAAATTTTTACGAAAATATTATTTCTAATTATGTGAATTTTTTATTGGCAAAGCAAAATTTTGAGGCAATAAATATTGGTGTTTGCTCTGATAATAACCAGATTAAGCTAATTTTAGAAAAGAAACATTGCGAAAATATAATTGTAATAATTGGAGAAAATGACACAAAAATATTAGATTTTGTGAAAAAATTGCCAAAAAAACTCAGCAAACAGAATATTTTTGTAGTAGATTATTTTAACGTTCTAAAAAAACAGGAAGATATTAGAATTTTTAGTCTTCAGCCATCTCACTTTCAATAGTCTTAAAGAAGTTAACTTTAAATTTTTACTCCCATAACCAGCACATCATCAATTTGTTCTATATTTCCACGCCATTTTTCAAAAGTTTGTTCAAGAATTTTGTTTTGCTCTGGTATTGGTTTTTGAGAGATTTCAAGCAGTAAGCTTTTGAAATTTTTAGACATAAATTTTCCTCCTTTTTCGCCACCAAATTGGTCTTGGTATCCGTCGGAAAAAATATAAATCAGGTCATTATTTTCTATTTTTATTTCGTGGTTTTTAAAAGCACGTTCTTTTATGTAAGTTCCAATTGGCTGACGGTCTGGTTTTAATACAATTAGTGAGTTATGGGTGAGTGGAGAAAAATTCTCCTCCTTCCTAACTCCCTCCTTCCTAACTTCCTCAAACTTAACTTCTTCCTTCCTAACTTCCTCCTTCCTAATTATGTAAAGAGGGTTGTTTGCTCCTGCATAATTGAGTGTCATTTTTTCCTCATTTATGATGCAAAGGGCAATGTCCATTCCGTCTTTTTGTTGCTCTTCTTTGTTGGCTTGCTGGAGGGCAAATTTCACATTTTCACGCAACTCTTCCAAAATATCTGATGCTTTATCTATTTCATTTTTAACTATTTGATTTAAGAAAGTAACACCAAGCATACTCATAAAAGCACCTGGAACACCATGTCCTGTGCAATCTACTGCGGCTATTAATTTTCTGTTGCCAATTATTTTCTGGTAGTAAAAATCGCCACTAACAATATCTCTGGGTTTGAAGAAGATAAACATTTTTTCGGTAGGAAAAATATTTTCGGAAGCTATCACTGCTTTTTGGATATGTTTGGCATAATTGATACTGTCTGTTATTCCTTTTTTTTGCTTAGATAGTTCATCTCTTTGAGTTTTTATTTCTTCGTTTTGTGCTTCAATTTCTATATTTTTTTCTAGTAAATCATCTTTTTGTGCCTCTATTTCAGTATTTTTATCAATAAGGTCGTCTCGTTGAGCTTCTATTTCCTCTTTTTGCTCATTTATTTGTGTTGTTCTAATAATTACTTTTTTCTCCAGATTTTTGTTGAGGTCTGTTACCTCATCAAAATATGTTTTTAGCCTGATAGACATTTTGTTATATTCGGTAGCAAGCTGTCCTATTTCATCGTTGCTTCTTACAATTGCAAAATTTTCCATATTTCCTTCGGTGGTTATTTGCATATTTTTGAGTAAATGTTTTATTGGTTTTACCACAAGTCTTGTTGTCCATTTTAGGAAAAACAGGAGATAAATAACCGTAGAAATCATTGTTTGGATTAGTCCCCAAATCATTAAATATGTGTTATCTGCATTTATAAACAGTCCATATTCATAGTTGTCTGTATTATCAAAAATTTCAGAAGAGCTAAGAATATTTCCGAGAAGTATTGTTTTCTGACTTTCGTTAAATTCACTAATTCCAAGACTTGTAAAAGTAGATATACTCATTGATAGATAGAACATTATGATGATTATAGGTAATAAAATCATAATTAAATTTACCGATAAGAAATACTTACTTATGTTTTTTGTTTTTCCACAAATATCTGTTGGTTGTCGTAGCTCTTCGGGGGTGTAAATATGTTCTAAATAGAAAAATTGCAGTCTGTTTTTTTGCCAATAATAAGCAAAAGCCGCAATTAATAAAGCTGCAACTATATAGATACCAAATAGTTGTTTTTCTGCTAAATAAATAGGTTCTGTGGTGTGTCCAATTTCAAAAAGCCCAATAATATTAGCTATTGTTGGTAGTGTGAAAAATAAAATGATATTGTAAAAAGGTAGATTATTAATTTTTTTTCGCACAAACCATTTCAGCTTTTCGGAAATAGGTTTCTTTTTCCGCAAGCGATAAAAATATAGTTTAAATGGAGCATTCAAAGCAATAATAGCAATAAAACTTATCCACATAAAAATTTTATGCAAAGTGCGACTAACCAATTTTGGTCGTTCAAATTTCTCTCCATCTATATTTTGTTTATTTAGTCCTAAATGTATTATTATATCATTATCTTGCTCACAAATAGAGTCGTGATTATTTTTTAATTCGTTAAAATTTATAATTTCGGAAAATTGTCCAATACGAACAATGCTTGCAAAAGGAAATACGAGCATCACATATATGAAGCCAGAAACAAGTATTATTCTGAAAAAATAATATCTTGGAACTTTTTTTATTTTTTTATAATTGCTCATTTCTTAAAGTTATAAAGTTTGTAAAGTTAAAAAGTTCTTAAAGTTCGAAGTTTGTAAAGTTAAAAGTCTGGTTTACATACTTTATAAACTTTAACTTCATATTTTAACTCCCACAACTACCACATCATCAATTTGTTCTATACTTCCACGCCAGTTTTCAAAAGTTTGGTTGAGAATTTCTTTTTGTTCTGGCATTGGTTTGTTGGAGTTCGTTAGTAAAAGTTCTTTGAAGTTTTTAACCATAAATTTTCGTCTTTTTTTGCCACCAAATTGGTCGATAAATCCATCGGAAAATAAATAAATTTGGTCTCCCTTTTTGAGCTGAACTTCTTTTTTTGTAAAAGGCTTCTCTTTTATGTAAATTGCAATTGGCTGTCTGTTAGCCTTTAATATGGTTAAGTTTTTATTGTTAGTTTTATTATAGATGTTTCTTTTGTTTTTCTTATGTTCTTCGGATAATTTACCATTGCTTATAATAAATAGTGGATTGTTTGCCCCCGAAAATTGTAATATTTTTGAATTTTGCTCAATAATAGCAATGGCAATGTCCATTCCATCTTTAGAAACACTATTTCTTGTGGTTTGTTTTAGAGCCGTTTTTACTTGAACTCTTAATTCGTCCAATAAAATAGCAACATTCGATATTTCTGCTCGTCTCACAAGCTCGTTCAAGAATGAAATCCCGAGCATACTCACAAATGCTCCTGGAACACCATGTCCGGTGCAATCGGCTGCGGCAATAATTTTATAATGATGATTGTTTCTTTTAATTTCTTTTAGCCAATAAAAATCACCACTCACTATATCTCTGGGTTTGAACAAGATAAAATATTCTCCAAGCATAGAATTTATATATTCATTTGCGGGCAAAGCAGCAAATTGAATACGTTTGGCATAGACAATACTTGCAGTTATTTCTTCTTTGTGTTTTAAAACAATATTATGTTGCAATTGTATTTCATCTCGTTGAGTTTCAATCTCTTCTTTGTGTTGTTGCAACATTTCGTTTTGAATCAGGATTTCTTCATTCTGAGATAAAATTTCCTCTTTTTGTTGAAGTATTTCGGCATTTTTATCTTGCAATGCAATATTAGCCTTTTGTTTTGTCTTAAATGCAATTATCATAAAAATAGCAAGTAATAACACAAGTCCAAATCCAATAATTACAAATATTGTAAATATTTTTTGTCGTTTTATTTGTTCGGCAACTTGCAGGTCTTTTTGTTGTTGTTCAAATTCTTGTTGTTGTTTTAATTTTTCGTATCCATAAGTTGCTTCTAATCTTCCTATTTCTTGGAGGTCGGTAACTGCATCTAGACTGTCTGAGTAATTTATGTATTTCTCTAAACATTCTAATGACTTTTCATGATTATTTAATTTTTTATATGCTGAATGTAAGTTAGAATATTGATGTTTAATGTTTCCTATGTTTTTATTTAATTGACTTATTTTTAGAGCTTTTTGATATAAATCAAGTGCTTTTTTGTATTCTTTCGTTGCGTAAAAAACATTTCCAAGATGCGAAAAAGTAGTAGCTTCTTCAATTCCTATTTTGTCTTGAAGCTCATTTGACATGTAAGCATATTCAAATGCTTTATCATAATTTTTTTGTTTTAAATATATAGTGGAAATATTATTATAATTATATGAAATCCAAAGTGTATCATGCATCATTATATTAATTTCCAGAGCTTTATTATAATATTCAAGAGCCAGAGTGTCGTTGTAGTCGTCATATATTCCTGCCAAGTTGTTATAACTTGCCGACAACCATTTGTTATGGTTCAGTTCTTTTAGAATAGGAATTACTTTCTCGAAGAAATCAATAGCTTTTTCAGGTTCTCCTAAATCAGAGTAAGTATTTGCAAGTGAGTTATAAGTTCGTGCAATTCCTACTTTGTTGTTTAATTTCTCTTCAAGTTCTAAAACTTTATACAATAATTCTATAGCAATAGTATAATTTCCAAGTCCTCTATAATTTTGTGCTAAGTTAGCTGTAACTCCAGCAATTTCTAACTCATCGTTTATTTCTGTAAAAAGTTCAAGAGCTTTTTCCAAATACATAATAACTGTATCTGGTGAGTTAAAATGCTGATATATGTTTCCAAGCATATTATAACATTTTGCTATTTGATACTTATCGTCTATTTCTTCTGCAATACTAGAGGCTTCTTTAACAAAAATTAATGAGTTTTCTACTCGTCCTTGCACATAATATATTGTGCCAAGTGTTCGCTTGGCGATAGATATTCCTTTTTTGTAATTTATTTTTTCTGAAAGTTTCAATGCTTTTTCACCATAAAATGTTGCACTATCGGTGTTTTGATATTTAAGCTCCCAGCTTATTGCATTCCAAGTATCTACTTTGGTGTTGTCGTCTATTTCTGTTTGTAAAACAGAATATAAAGAATCCAAAGAATATTGTTGTGCTTTTAGGCTTGTTCCTAAAATAGCAATAACAACAGTTAATAATAGCCTGTATTTCATAATATTTATTTTTTTATTTTCCTTATTTAAAAGGTTTTATACTTTTAAATTCGGGTAATTTAACGCTTTGTGTTAGAGGTTTTAGGATGCTATTTGAAACTATACAACTATGTTTTACATAACAAATTAGCTCTACGGGTTTTGCTCCAATAGTAGTTTTTATTTCTGTAGCTGTTCTTCCTAAGTTTACTTTTAACAATTTTTTGTCGATTGCAATTTTCACGTAATCGTATAGTATTCTTTGATAAATATAATATTTTCTGTTATATTCGTAGTCAATTCCAACATAATGAGCGTCAAGCGAATCATTATTTACCATCGCAGACATAAAACCAACCATCTTATCATCAAGCCAATAGCTTTGTAAAATAAAGTCTTCAGTAAATTCTTTTTTTAGATTTATATAAGCATGAAGGTCTAACTTACCAAGACTAAATAAAGATTTTTTCTCCACATTAATATATAAATCATTAAGAACAGGAAAATATTGTTCAATTTCGGAACTCGAAAAATCTCGCACTGTTAAAATAGAGCTTTCTTTAAATGTTTTTTTTGCTTTTGTTCTATATTTCGCCTTCATTGCCATCAAATAATCGTCAAAACTTTGCCATGTAGAATTAATATCAACAATAAGCGTAGGTTCTGTTTGAAAAGGACGAAATCCTATTTTTTTTAATACTGGTATTTCGTTGTAATAATCTTTAAACAATATGGCATGAACCGTTTTGTTGTTTTTTGTTTTATTATTTTTTTCAATTGATAGAATTAGTGTTTCCAGCAGTTTGTCTGTTTTGTTTTTTTGTTTAAATCCATGTTCGCCACTAATAAAAATATTTCCACAAACTATCAAGTAAAATGGGTGATTTTTACTATATTTAGAGACTAATTTTGTAATCTCGTTCATTATAGCACATTCATTCTTAATGTTTTCTTTAAACTGAATTTTAGAAATTTGAATAGATGCGAATAATAATATTTCTTGTTCTTTTTTTATTAAAACATACAAAAACTCCAAATCCTTATTGGTCTCTTCTATACTTTCTAAGAATTTTACAGATAAATATTTATCATTTATCCATTTTTCTGTTTCAAAAATTTCTTTTGGAACTTGGTTTACGTTTTTGAATATTTCGTATTCAAATTCGTTATTTTTTATTTTTTTACAAAGCATATTTAATCAAAATGATTAGTTAAGTTAATTGATTATTGAATGTTATTTTACTATTTCTTTGGTATGAACCAATTTATCAGGCTTCATTATATTTATTTCAATTATCCTATTCGTCTTTTTTAATTTTTTTTCCTTTTTCATAAATCTCATAATTTTATAATTTTTGTAAAAATAAATAAAATAGTTGTATTTTAGCTAAAAAAGTATTATTTTTGTAATAAAATATAATTTGTCAGGTATAAATCAATTATCAATAAAAATTATGAATAGCCAAAAAATAGTTCGTTTTGATTGGGCAATGAAACATTTGTTACGCAATAAATCTAATTACGATATTGTAGAGGGTTTTCTGTGTGCTTTATTGAATGATAATGATTTAACAGTTCTAAATATTTCGGAAAGTGAATCAAATCAAGAAGACAACAACGATAAGTTTAATCGTGTAGATGTTTTGGTGAAAGACAGCAAAGGCAGAAATGTGATAATTGAAATTCAGAACACTAAGGAAACCGATTATTTATTTAGAGTTTTATATGGAGCATCAAAAAACATAACAGAAAGTATTGATATTGGCGACGCTTACCGAAATATAAGTAAAGTTATATCAGTCAGTATTTTATATTTCAACCTTGGCATTGGCGACGATTATTTATATTACGGAAAAACAGAATTTGTAGGAGTAAATACCAACGAAAAAATAGATAAAAATAGTCCGAAAGTTCAAAAACTTATTCCAAAAGGTTCTCGTTATAATAGTTTGGAAATTTATCCAGAGTATTATTTAATTCAGGTAGAAAAATATCAGAATATTGTAGAAAAAGCGATAGATGAGTGGATTTTTTGGTTTAAAAACGAACAAATAAAACAAGGCAGTAAATCCAAAAACATAGAAAAAGTAGCAGAGCGATTAGAGGTGTTGAAAATGAGCGAAAAAGAACGTAAACAATACGAAAAATATCTTGGACGTTTGGCTTCAGAGCGAGACATGGTAGAAACATCAAAAGAAGATGGAGTAAAAGAAGGTTTGAAAACAGGAATAGAAATCGGAACAAAAACGGGAATAAAAACGGGAATAAAAGAAGTTGCTAAAAATAGTATTATTGCAGGACTTTCTAATGATATTATCCAGACAATTACTGGTTTAGGTTTTGAACAAATAAATAAAATAAGAGAGGATATAAAAACAATCTAAAATTATGAATAGCCAAAAAATAGTTCGTTTTGATTGGGCAATGAAACATTTGTTACGCAATAAATCTAATTACGATATTGTAGAGGGTTTTCTGTGTGCTTTATTGAATGATAATGATTTAACAGTTCTAAATATTTCGGAAAGTGAATCAAATCAAGAAGACAACAACGATAAGTTTAATCGTGTAGATGTTTTGGTGAAAGACAGCAAAGGCAGAAATGTGATAATTGAAATTCAGAACACTAAGGAAACCGATTATTTATTTAGAGTTTTATATGGAGCATCAAAAAACATAACAGAAAGTATTGATATTGGCGACGCTTACCGAAATATAAGTAAAGTTATATCAGTCAGTATTTTATATTTCAACCTTGGCATTGGCGACGATTATTTATATTACGGAAAAACAGAATTTGTAGGAGTAAATACCAACGAAAAAATAGATAAAAATAGTCCGAAAGTTCAAAAACTTATTCCAAAAGGTTCTCGTTATAATAGTTTGGAAATTTATCCAGAGTATTATTTAATTCAGGTAGAAAAATATCAGAATATTGTAGAAAAAGCGATAGATGAGTGGATTTTTTGGTTTAAAAACGAACAAATAAAACAAGGCAGTAAATCCAAAAACATAGAAAAAGTAGCAGAGCGATTAGAGGTGTTGAAAATGAGCGAAAAAGAACGTAAACAATACGAAAAATATCTTGGACGTTTGGCTTCAGAGCGAGACATGGTAGAAACATCAAAAGAAGATGGAGTAAAAGAAGGAATAAAACAAGTTGCTAAAAATAGTATTCTTGCAGGACTTTCTAATGATATAATTCAAACAATCACTGGTTTAACATTTGAGCAAATTGATAAAATACGAGAAGAATTAACAGTTTAATAATGTTCCAATTTAATAATTTCCAATAATCTTACCACTAAAATATTTCGTTAAAAATATAACAATTTGTAAGAACAATTTATTATTCTTATATTTGTGCTATTAAATATTATAGTTTTTTGTAAAAATAATTTTAAATTTTAAAAAATGAAAAAAATAAAATTCTTATTCTTACTTGCAATAGTCTCACTCGTTGCAAATTTTGGATTCTCACAAGTATCCGTATCTCCCAACCATTATAGTGTATATTTTACAGATAAAAATGATTCTCCTTTTTCCGTAGAAAATCCAGAGGAGTTTTTATCGCAAAAATCAATTGATCGTAGAAAAAAATATGGTATTGAAATAAATAAAAGAGATTTGCCTGTTAATCCAGCTTATTTAGAAGGACTTACAGATTTAGGTTTTATTATAGTAAATACTTCAAAATGGCTCAATTGTGCAGTAGTTTACGCAGAAGAAGAGAGTCTATTATTAAAATTAGCAGACTTATCGTATGTAAGAGCCGATTTTGGAGAACCAGAGGAACGCAAAAAAAAGAAAAAGAAAAAGAGCAAAAAAGCAAAAGTAAAAGATGAGAGTGAAGATTTAGAATATGCTTTTGAATATGGCGAAGGAACTAATCAAATAACAATGTTGAATGGTCATAAGCTTCATTCTAAGGGATTTAGAGGCGAAGGTATGACAATTGCAGTTATGGATGCAGGTTTTTTTCACGTAAATAGTTTACCATCTTTTGATAGCCTTTGGGCTAATAATCAGATACTTGGTTGGTATGACTTTGTAGATAACGACACATCTCTTTTTAAATCCGACACACACGGTATGATGGTTCTTTCGTGCATTGGAGCGAATATACCTGGCAAGTTTGTAGGCACAGCACCAAAAGCAGATTTTTGGTTGATTCGCACAGAAGACGGTGCTTCTGAGTATGTTATAGAAGAGTATAACTGGGTTTTTGGAGCAGAATTTGCCGACAGTGTAGGAGCAGATATTGTGCATAGTTCTCTGGGATACAGCGATTTTGACGACGATGCTCAAGATCACGAATATTCCGATATGGACGGTAACACAACCGTTTGCACACGAGGAGCTGATTTTGCCGCAAAAACAGGAATGCTAGTTTCCACAAGTGCAGGAAATGAGGGCAACGACCCTTGGAAATATATTTCGGCTCCTGCCGATGCAGACAGTGTATTATCCGTTGGCTCTGTTACTTACAGAGGCACATATTCTTATTTTAGCTCACAAGGTCCTACTTTTGACGGCAGAACAAAACCCGATGTTTGTGCACAAGGCACTGCATCTACGGTTCAAGGAAGAACTGGGAGAATTTCTACGGCAAGTGGAACGTCATTTTCTGGTCCTATTATGGCTGGAATGGTGGCATGTTTGTGGCAGGCACACCCAGACAAAACAAATATGGATATTATTCAAGCTTTACAAAAGTGTAGTAATCAGTCATCTAAGCCTGATGAAAAATTAGGATATGGTGTTCCAGATTTTAATATGGCATATTTATATTTGGGTGGTATTGGTTTTAATGAATTAAACAAAAACAATAGAATGCGTATTGTTCCAAATCCTTTTAGTGAGGAGTTTTATATTGGATTTTATAGCGAAGAGAAATATTTGCCAATTAGTTATGTTATAACTATTTATGATATGCTTGGGAAAATTATTACTTCAAAAAATTATGAAGATAGAACTGATGAGTATAATATTTTTGCTATGCAAGAATTAAACTCTTTGGAAAACGGTATTTACATTGTTCAAGTGCAAGCAAATAATGAAATTTACACACAACAAGTTGTAAAACAATAAAATTGTTTCAAGTTTCAAGTTGCAGGTTTCAGGTTTCAAGTTTCAAGTTTCAAGTTCATTTTACAACGCTTTGCACAACTTGAAACTTGAAACTTGCAACCTGAAACCTGCAACTTGAAACTACTTTTCTAACTCCAAAAGAAATTTTTTTCGCCAGATTTCGCCCCTAAAACCAGTTAGTTTTCCGTTGCTACCAATAACTCTATGACAAGGCACAACAATTGGCAGTGGATTTCGTGCATTTGCATTTGCTACAGCCCTAACAGCCTTTGGGTTCTCAATTCTTTCGGCAAGTTGTTTGTAGGAAACTGTTTCGCCAAAATTGATATTTAGCATTTCCTCCCAAACTTTTTTCTGAAAATCTGTTCCAATAGGATTTATTTTAAATGTGAAATTGTTTCGCTCTCCTGCAAAATATTCTTTCATCTGATTTACACAATCATCAAGAAAAAAACTATCAGTTATTTTAATATTTTCGGATAACTCTTTTTCATTTTCAAAAAATATTTTACTAACACCATTTTTATCACCAACAATTGTTAAAATTCCAATATCTGTCTGAATTTGAGCTTTTTGCATGATGAATTAATTTTTAAATATTATTTTTAACTAATTGTTCAATATCTTTACCCGTAGGAGCTTGGAATAATTTGAGGTCAAATTCGTGCATAATTGCAAAAATGTGGTCAAATAAATCGCCTTGTGTTTTTTCATATTCCACCCATTCTATTGTGGCGGCAAACACATAAATTTGTATTGGCAAACCTTTTTCTGTTGGCGAAAGTTGACGAATAAGAATTGTCATATCATCGCAAAATAATCCTTGTTGCACCACAACTCGTTCAAAGTCTTCTATTTCTACTTCTGTTCCTTTTTTTATTACTATTTTTTTTATCTTTTTAACTTTATAAATTCTATTATTCTCAAGTTGATAAAAATCTTTATAACGTAATAAAAAACTATCCGTATCAGAAATTACTGTTTTTCCATCTATTTTGGATAAATGATTTTCTATTTCACTATCATTTTCGTCAATAAAATTATTAGGGTCGTTAATAACAAATTTTTCTACTTCTCTATCTCCTATAATAAATTTTTGCTTTTCATATTTTTTCAAAATCCTAAAATTACTTCTCAAATAATTATCAATATATTCTCTAAAAACTCCTATATTTGTCAATGATTTTCCATTGATTGTCAATGTATTATCTATCCCTTTTATATCATTCCATTTGTCTATTTTTTCTTGAGTTTTTGTAATATAATCGGTTAGAAAATGGATTTTTTTCAATCGTTCAATCATTTCTGGAGTCAGAAATTTAATTGTATTTACATCAATAGAAATGGAGCGTTTTATTCGTCTTCCTCCCGAAACAGACATTCCGTCCCAGTTTGTAAACGATTCATTAACAAGAGCATAAGTTGGGATTGTGCTAATTGTTTTATTAAAATTTTGAACTTTAACCGTGCTGAGCGAAATTTCTATCACATCTCCATCTGCACCACGTCCAGGCATAGAAATCCAGTCTCCTACTTTTAACATTTTGTAGGCAGAAAGTTGTATGCTTGCCACAAAACCGAGTATAGAATCCTTGAAAATCAGCATAATAACGGCAGTCATAGCACCAAGTCCAGCAAAAATAGCACCAGGTTTTTTGCCCAAAAGCACAGAGAAAATCAAAATTACTCCTACAACCACAAAAATAATTTTCAGAACCTGAATATATTGTTTTATTCCAATATTTATCCGTCGTTTTTCAGCAATTAAATCATAAATGTCGTTGAGTGCATTTAGCAATGAGTTTATAACCACAAGCACCGAAATAACCATGTAAATATATGTAAATGATTGTATTAAATGGTATGCTTCTGGCATATTCGGGATAGCATAGGGAATACTAAAATGAATAACCAATGCTGGAATAATATGTGATAATGTGTTAAAAACCTTCTTTTTTATTAAAATATCATCATATTCATTTTTTGTTTTTAAAATTATCATTTTTAAAACAGTAACAAGAATTTTTCTTGTTATAAGATTTGATAACACAGAGGCAAGCACTATTAAAGATAAGAATACTAAGGTTGTAAGTATTTCTGCTTGGTTTATGGTTGCTCCCCATTCTTGAAATCTTTCTAATAAAAATAGTCGCATAGTTTATTTTTTTTAAGGCGTTTTTCATGAGTGCCAAGTGCCTATCGGCATCATTATTTTTAAAATTTTAAAATCCTCATTTACAGGGGTAAATTTCAATTCTAAAATTAAAAAAAAGCCTTGAACTTGACACTCATGAAAAACGTCATTTTTAATTAACAAATATATTTTTACAAAAGTAATAAAAAAGTTATCTTTGCAAATATAAATGAAAGAAAATTTACGATTAAAATATAGTCTTATTTTTCCAATAATATTTCTCTTAATTTTATGGACAATAAAATTTTTTGAATATTCTTTGGAGATAAATTTTGCTCATTTTGGAGTTTATCCTTTAAAATTCAAAGGATTAAGAGGGATTGTGTTTTCACCCTTAATTCATGGAGATTTTAAGCATCTTATTTCTAATTCTCCAACTTTATTTGTTTTTATGGTTGGGCTTTTCTTTTTTCATAAAAAAGATGCTTTTTTTATTTTTTCAATAATATATGTTAGTGTTGGGCTTGCGGTCTGGTTTATAGGTAGATACTCTTATCATATTGGTGCGAGTGGTATTGTTTATGGGCTTGCTTCTTTCCACTTTTTTACAGGAGTATTGAGCAAACGCAAAGATTTTATAGCAATTTCGTTGCTACTTGTTTTTTTGTATGGAAGTATGATTTGGGGCATTTTTCCTGCCGATGAGCGGGTTTCGTGGGAGTCTCATTTGATGGGATTTATTATTGGGATAGTTTTATCATTATTTTATTATCAGAAAATAAAAATTCCAAAAGAAACGGAAGAAATAATTGAAGAAGAACAGACTAATTTCTATGATTTTGAAGGAGTATCTTACACCGAACCAGATATTGAAGTAAAATATTTTAATATTGAATTGTAAAATCTCATAAATAATAACGAAATTGGCACTCATAATAAATACTCAACAATTGCATGGACAACAAACTCATAAAAATAATTGAAAAATATAGAGTTTCTAACTATTTTTCTTTTGAAGAAAATAAACAGAAATTATATATAAATTTTGCATTTCATTCTAATGCAATAGAAGGTAATACTTTAACATTAGAAGAAACTGAAAATATTTTTACAATAAACAGATTTTCAGATAAAAAATCAATAAATGATAATCTTGAGATTTTTGATTATAAAAATGCAATAAATTATATTTTAGAGCAAGCTAAGTTAAACTCTAAAATTAATGAGTTTTTTGTTAAAGTATTAAATTCTAATGTTTTAAAAAATACAGGTTCGATTGTTAAAACTTCGCTTGGAACGGTAGATAGTTCAAAGGGAGAGTATCGTTTGTCTTCTGTTTTTGCAGGAAATACAGTATTTCCTGATGCTAAAAAAATAAAGTCTTTAATAGAAGTCTTTTTTGAAAATTAGGCTACCCACTTAAAGTTGGACAGCAATTAATTATAAATTGTTAAAAAT
>JAOZQN010000004.1 GCA_029932195.1 Bacteroidales bacterium
ACTTTTAAACTTAAATTAAAATGAAAAATTCAAAATTATCAGTATTAGTAATCGCAATATTCCTTTTAGCAGGATTTAATGCAAACGCACAAGATGCAAAAACTATTTTAAAGAAAATGGACGATGTAATGTATTCAGCCAAAGACATGTCTGGAACAACAAAAATTATTTTAACAGACAAGTCAGGAAAACAAACCACACGAGAAGCAGATATTATTCAGAAAGGAACGGATAAAAGAATTTTCCGATTTACAGCACCGTCATCACAAGCAGGAATTGCCGTTTTGTCATTGCCAAACGATGTTATGTATTTATATATGCCAGCTTTTGGAAAAGAACGCAGAATTTCATCATCTGTAAAAAGTCAAAACTTTGCAGGAACAGATTTTTCTTACGATGATATGGAGTCTAAACCAAATTCTGAAAAATACACGCCTAAATTAATAAAAACAGAGGCAACTGCTTATGTTTTGGAATTAACTCCTAAATCAAAAAAATCGTCTTATTCAAAAGTTGTTATGAAAGTGCATAAAACTCATTATTATCCTATGTCGGCAGAATTTTACGATAAAGGAAATAAAAAAGTAAAAGAAGGAACTTCTGTTTACAAAAAAGTAGGTAAATATTGGAACGCAGAAGAAATGACAATGACAGATTTAAAGAAAAAACACACTACAAAAATGATTATGTCAAATGTAAAATATGACCAAAATATTTCCGACGACGAATTTACTGTAAGAAAATTAAAACAATAAATTTTGCATCATTCTCCTATTTATTCGGGGTGCGACTTTGAGTTGCACTCCGAATATACGAGATATTAAAATTATAAAATTATGAAACAACCAATATCATTAGTATTATCAGGAGGTGCTGCGAGAGGAATTGCACACATTGGAGTTATTGAAGAGCTTGAAAAACAGGGTTTTGAAATAAAATCTATTGCAGGAAATTCAATGGGAGCATTTATTGGAGCAATGTATGCAATGGGAAACTTGGAGGAATATAAAGAATGGATTGTAAAATTAGATAAAATAGATGTTTTTAAACTCCTTGATTTTACTCTAAGTTCGCAAGGCTTAATAAAAGGAGACCGTATTTTTAATAAAATGAAAACATTTTTTCCCGACAAAAATATTGAAGATTTAGAAATTCCTTATGTCGCAGTTGCAACTGATATTACAAATATGAAAGAAATAATTTTTGACAGCGGAAGCATATACGATGCCGTAAGAGCTTCTGTTTCAATACCTACAATTTTTACTCCTGTCAAAAAAAATGATATAATATTGGTTGATGGAGGGGTTGTTAATCAGTTACCATTAAATCGTGTTAAACGAACTGAAAACGATATTTTAATTGCCTCTTACGTAAATGCTGATATTTCTTATGAAAAACCAAAACAGTCAAAAAAAGAAGAAATAGTAAAAAAGACTATTTACGAACAAAAAGTTTCTGATTTTAGAAATAAATTTAACGAAATTTTGCCGAAAAAAGATAAGGATAAGGATAACGATAAATTAAATTACATCTCATTATTAACAAAATCAACAAGTATGCTCACTCACCAACTATCATTAATGAGTATTGAAAAATATAAACCAGATATTTTGATTAATACTTCACGACATTCAGCCGGAACATTTGACTTTTTTAAAGCCGAAGAACTAATTGAAGCAGGTAGAATATCTGCAAAAAAAACTATTGAACAATATGATAAAACATTACTTCAAAAAGATGGCTACCCACGTAAGGTTGGACAGCTTAACTATCAAGGCAACACGTTTCCAAGTCCCATTTTTATTGCCTTTGGCAATAAAAACAGCACGTTGGAAAGAGTTGAATATTTAAAATTTGTCCAACTTTACGTGGGTAGCCAAAAAGATAAAAGTATTTTATTTAGCAACAATTAAAAAACAACTAAAATGAATATTTTTAAAAAAATAAATTTACTGATAGCTGGCAGTCCGAACGAATTTTCATTACAACACAGAATATTTACGACTTCTTGTTTTTGGACATCATTAATAGGTGTCTTATTTGCAGTTTTTTCAATAATTGAAAATCAGCCAATACAAATATTGTTGTCCCTTATCGGGATAGCAAGTTTTTTGTTAATGTATTATTTTTCGAGAAAAAAACATAAATACAACAAATGGATTTTTATGTTGGTTATGTTATTTTACATTTCGTTTAACTGGTTCTTTTTTAATGGGTTAAGTGGCTCTTCATTATTTATTTTTATTCTTGGGATACTTACTTTTTATGGCATTTTTGAAAAAAAGCATTATTTGATTGTTTTTATTATAGTAAGTTTAAATGTTATAATTGCTTGGCTTACAGAACTCCAATTTCCTAATTTAATAATTTCTAATATTGATTACAAACCTATATATACAATTTTAAGTTTTATTGTTACTTCATTTTTTGCTGGACTTATAATTTCACAACTAAAATTTAATTATGCAATAGAACATCAAAAAACAGAATTTGAAAAAACTGAACTCGAATATTTACACAATAATATACTCGGAAGCATAAGATATGCCGAAAATATTCAAAACGCATTACTTCCCAGTTCCGACATGCTTTCTGCAAGTTTACACGAATATTTTATTTTATATAAGCCAAAAAAAATAGTAAGCGGTGATTTTTATTGGGTAAAGAAAAACGAAAATAAAACAATATTTGCAGTTGCTGATTGCACGGGACATGGTGTGCCTGGGGCGTTTATGAGCATGCTCGGAATTTCATACCTAAATGAAATAGTATTAAATAATAACACTTTGAGAAGCGATGAAATTTTGAATAGATTACGAAGTAAAGTAAAAAAAACATTCAATAAAAATGATGGAATATTAGTGCAAGACGGTATGGATATCGCTTTGTGTATTATTGATTTTGAAAAAATGCAAGTTCAATTTTCGGGAGCATACAATCCGTTGTGCTTAATTAGAGATAACCAACTTGTTGCATATAAGGCAGATAAACAACCAATTGGTGCCTATCCAAAAGAAAAAGATTTTTCTTACACAGAAATTGATTTGCAAAAAAATGATATGCTCTATATGTTCTCGGACGGTTATAAAGACCAAATTGGTGGAGAAGACGGCAAAAAATTTATGGCAAAAAATTTTAAAGAACTTTTATTAACAATTCATACAAAAGAATTAAACAAACAACAACAAACTCTTGATGAAACATTTGAGAATTGGAAAAATGAATATTCCGACAGAAAATTTGATTCTTTTAATGAATTAGAAATTGCTTTATCTTCAATAAATAAAGAATTAATTGAAAATAAAATAAATGAAGCTAATTCAATAATAACAAAATTAAAAGAAAAAGCTTACGCAGAAAAAGAACTATCTACATCTAATATTAAAGAAATAATAAACACATTAAAAATAAACAGAAAAGTAAAACAACAAATTATTAAGGACGTAAATACACAAATAGACGATGTAATTGTTGCTGGTATAAAAATTTAATAAAAACTTCAAAATTTAATCTAAAATTTAAAATTTAAAAAAATGAAAAGAATTAATTTAATTTTCGCAATGTTGATAATGCTCATAATCAGCACCAACACAGTAAATGCACAAGACGACAACAAAGTAAAATTATCAGGAGAGTTACTAAGTAGCCAACGATTTTTACTTGAATCTCCAAACGATTGGGCTTGGAACGAAAATCGTTTAACACTAAAATTTGATAAAAAAATAACAGGTAATTCTAAATTTCACAGCGAAGTTTGGCTACGAAATTTTGGTTTGCCAAATATTAATTCATCTGCCAACCTTTATAATAAAGGAATTATAGACCCTTATAATTTAGAAGTGCGAGAGGCTTATGTTCAACTATTTGGGTTTTTGAATAAAAATCTGGATATAAAAATAGGTCGCCAACGAATAGTTTGGGGAACTGCCGACAAATTAAATCCAACCGATAATTTAAACCCTTATGACTTAGAAGATATTTTAGATTTTGGAAGACACAGAGGTTCAGATGCAATAAGTTTTGATTATTATTTTAACTCGGAATTTTCATTGCAGGGAGCATTTATTCCATTTTTTCAGCCAGCAAATATGCCTGCCGGTATATTTTGCAAATGCTTTAAATCCAACGATGGTGCTTCCCGAAGGAATGACATTAATGGCATTTTCTGACCAAATAAATATACCAGCTTATAATATTGAAGAAAGCTCAACTGCCGGAATGAAATTCAAAGGATTTGTCAAAGGTTTTGATTTTTCGTTAAGCTATCTTTGGGGCAGAGACGGTATGCCTGTTGCAAATTACAACACATTTACTCCCGTTGATGCAGTTGGTGGAATAGCAATAAACACCGATTTATCATTTTACAGAACACATATTTTTGGTGCAGACATGGCTGGTAGCATTGGAGGACTTGGAGTTTGGGCAGAAGCCGCCGCATTTTTACCCGAAAATGAGGTTCATATGACAACTGATTTATCCGCACTTTTTCCCGTAGGAACACCTCCCGAAATGACAATTATTGACACAACTATTCTTAAAAAGGAGGTTTATGTAAAATTTACTCTTGGTGCAGATTACAATTTTTCTGATGGTTCGTATTTGAATTTTCAATACATGCACGGATTTATGACCGAACGAGGAACAGACAATTTGAACGATTATTTCTTTATTAGTTTTCAAAAGAAATTTTTTGATGAAAAATTAAAAATCTCACCTATTGGCGGCGGATTTATAGTTTCCGATTGGAGCGATGTTGAGAATAATTATGCATTAATTTTTATCCCTGAAATTTCCTACATGGCAACCGATAACGCCGAAATATCATTATCAACAGCAATTTTTGAAGGTAATGGACAAAATATGTTTGCAAATTTATCAGAATACAATATGTTTATGTTCAAATTTAAGTATAGTTTTTAACTATTATAATAAACAGACCTTAACTCTGTTACCATAGCCATAACGTTTTTATCAACCTTAATATTTTGTAAATAGCTAATTTCTTAAGGTTGATAAAAACATGTTAAATTTTACTTTTTGATTCTACTTATTACAAAATCAAATAATTTTTGTGCTGACTCTTCTATGGTTTGGTTTTCTGTAAAAATTTCTACATCAAGGTTTTTAGGTCGTTCAAAAGGAGAATCTATTCCTGTAAAATTCTTTATTTTTCCATCTCTTGCTTTCTGATACAGTCCCTTAACATCTCTTTCTTCACAAACCTCTATAGGTGTATTTATATATACTTCTATCAAATTTTTTTCGCCAATTATTTTTCTTGCCATATCTCTTATTTCATCGGTAGGACTTATAAAACAATTGATTGCAATAACTCCACAATTGATAAAAAGTTTTGTAACTTCCGATATTCGTCTAATATTTTCAAGTCTATCGCTTTCTGTGAAATTGAGATTTTTATTTATACCAGAGCGTATATTATCTCCATCTAAAATTTGAGTAAGATAACCTTTTTCAAAAAGTTTTTGTTCTAAAGCAACACCAAGAGTCGTTTTTCCAGAGCCTGAAAGTCCTGTAAGCCACACAGCTACTGCATTTTGGTTTAAGAATTTTTCTTTGTCTGTTCTTTTTATTATTTTATCAAAAACGGTGTGTATGTTTTTTTGTGGTTTCATTTTTTTATGATAAAAATTTATATTTTTTGAGTTCGTGAGATTAGTAAGTAGCTGTATAAAATCATCACTTTTTAAAGAGGCTATTTTGTATTAGGCAAGGCAAAAAATATTTGGGCATTTTTCCTATCTACTTTACACTTTCTGTTTTTTTTATTAGCGTAGGGTTTTAAACCCTACGCTAATGAGTTGAAATTTAGATTGTTATTATGTTTTTAATTTTATAAACAAATAAAAAAAGTGTAAATTACTTTTGGTTAATATGAAAAATGCCAAATATTTACATATTGCTTATATGGTAATCTTTTTTAACGAAGCATAATGCTAAAATAGATCTTTATAAGTGACGATTTTATATAGCTAACTACTTATTTACCTCAATTTATCTGTTAGAAGTTTTATTTCAAAAGCAGGTGGTTTATTCATATATAAAATATTGTAAACTGCTTGTAGAATAGGCATATTTATATTATATTTTTGATTAATCTCAAAGATGCTTTTGGTGGCATAATATCCTTCGGCAATCATACTCATTTCTAATTTCGTAGATTTCACAGAATAAGATTTGCCAATCATTAGTCCAAAAGTTCTATTTCTACTAAATTTAGAATATGCAGTAACCAGTAAATCACCAAGATAGGCATTGCTTTTTATATCTCGTTTTATAGGGTGGATTGTATTTACAAATCGTTTTGTTTCCTGAATAGCATTTGAAACAAGAACTGCCTGAAAATTATCTCCATAACCAAGTCCCTGACAGATACCAGCAGCAATAGCATAAATGTTTTTTAAAACAGCAGAATACTCTGTTCCATAAATATCATCAGATATATTTGTTTTTAAATATGGAGTCTCTAACAAATTTGCAATAATTTCAGCATTAAGTAAATTAGGAGAAGCAATAGTTAGATAAGATAATCGTTCAAGAGCAATTTCTTCTGCATGTGATGGACCTGCAATAATTGAGATGTTATTTTCATCAATGTCAAAGTTTTTTTTAAAGAAATCAGCAATAATAACATTTTCGTCAGGAATAAGTCCTTTTATTCCTGATACAATACTTTTTCCTTTTAGGTCTTCTGTTAAATCTTTAATATAATTTTTCAGAAAAGCAGAAGGAACAACAAAAAAAATTATATCTGACAAACGAATAAGCTCATTTATATCGTTATAAATTTCTATTTTATTTGTGTCAAAAATAACAGAACTTAAATATTTTTCATTTCTTTTATTTTCAATAATAAAATCAGAATCATTTTTATTTAGGAAAAACCAATTAATTTTAGCCTCTTTTGAATTGTAACTCAATAATTTAACTAAGGCTGTTGCCCAACTACCATTTCCAATAACTGCTATTTTTTTATTTGTGAAAATTTCCATAAAAGGTTTTTAAGTAAAAAGAGGAATAATAAATTATTATCCCTCTTTTCTTATGATTAACTTAATAGAACAATGAAATTATTTATTCTTTATCACCTTTGTTCTCTTCTACTTCCTTAACTTCTTCTTTTTTGGTTTCATTGTTTTCTACTATTTTTGTCTCTGGAGTGTTATCGCTTTTGGATCTTCTTGTTCTTCGTTTTTTAGTTTTTGTTTGTTTATCTACGCTGTAAGTATCGTTGTAGTCAACAAGCTCTATGTAACACATTTCTGCATTATCACCAAGTCTTTTTCCTATTTTAAGTATTCTTGTGTATCCTCCTGGACGGTCTTGAATTTTTTGTGCAATATCTCTAAATAATTCACTTACAGCATCTTTATCCCGTAATCTACTAAAAACAATACGTCTAGAATGAGTAGTATCATTTTTTGATTTTGTGATAAGTGGCTCAATAAATGGTCTTAATGCTTTTGCTTTGGCAAGTGTTGTTTTAATTCGTTTGTGCATGATAAGAGAAGTAGCCATATTAGCAAACATCGCTTTTCTATGTGCAGTTTTTCTGCCAAGGTGATTGAATTTTTTTCTGTGTCTCATCTGAGTATAATAAATTTTGAAGTTTTAATATTTTGAAATTCTAAATTTTGAAGTTCTAAATTTTGAAGTTCTAAATTTTGAAGTTTTGACTTAGTGTAAGCTAAATATTAATTCAAAAAGGTAAAAAATTCAAAATTTACTATAAACTTCTTTTAATCGTCTGTTAAATTGTATCTGGCAACGTCCATTCCAAAGTCTAAATCTATTGTTTCCAATAATTCCTCCAACTCTGCAAGAGATTTTTTACCAAAGTTTCTGAACTTTAATAAATCATCTTTATTAAATGTAACAAGTTCTCCAAGAGTTGCTACTTCTGCTGCTTTTAAGCAATTTAATGCTCTAACAGACAAGTCCATATCTACAAGTTTTTTCTTAAGAAGTTGTCTCATGTGCAATACTTCTTCGTCAAATTCTTTGTTTTTATTTTGTTCTTCTGTTTCTAAAGTTATTTTTTCGTCGGAGAACAACATAAAATGATGAATTAATATTTTAGCAGTCTCTTTTAAAGCATCTTTAGGATTAACAGAACCGTCTGTTGCTATTTCTATAACAAGTTTTTCGTAGTCAGTTTTTTGCCCTACACGAAAATTCTCAGTATAATATTTAACATTTTTTATTGGAGTGTAGATTGCATCAACTGGAATAGAACCAAAAGGCATATCTTCCACATGATTTTCCTCTGCAGGAACATAACCTCTACCTTTTTCTACCGATATTTCTATCTGAACTTTTACAGAAGAGTCAAATTTACAAATAAGCAAGTCTTTGTTGAGAACTTCAAAATTATTTAGAAAATTATTAAAATCACCCGCTCTCATTTCTTCTTTTCCTGTTATTGTTATAACAGCTTTTTCGAAGTCTTCGTCTTCTATAATTTGTTTAAACCTTACTTGTTTTATATTTAAAACAATTTCAGTAACATCTTCAACAACCCCTGGTATTGTAGAAAATTCATGATCAACTCCTTCTATTTTGATACGAGTAATAGCAAATCCTTCGAGAGAAGAGAGTAGTATTCTTCGAATAGCATTTCCTACTGTATGCCCGTATCCTGGCTCTAATGGACGAAACTCAAACTTACCAAAGTAATCGTCCGATTGTATCATGTGCACCTTGTCAGGTTTTTGAAAATCTAAAATCGCCATATTGTGTTTTAATTTTAAAAATTGTTTAATTGTTGTATTGCTAAATCGTTAAATAATAGCAACTTAACAATTTAGCAACGTTGCTATTTAGGAACAATAATAATTTTATATTTATTATTCCTGTTTCCAAACCGTATCAAAATATTATTTAGAATATAGCTCTACAATAAGTTGTTCGTTTATATTTTCAGGAATATCTTCTCTTTCTGGAGTATTTAAGAATTTTCCAGCCATCAAATTACCATCCCATTCTAACCATGCAGATTTAGTGTATCTTGCGGTCGAAAGAGCCTCAGTTATAACAACCAACGATTTTGATTTTTCTCTAACAGAAATAACATTACCTTCTTTCATTGTTGCAGAAGGAATATTACATACTTTTCCGTCTACAAGTATGTGTTTGTGAGAAACTAATTGTCTTGCTCCTTGTCTTGTAGAAGCTAAACCAAGTCTATAAACAACATTGTCTAATCTTGATTCTAACAATTGTAAAAATACTTCACCAGTAACACCTTTTACTCTTGTAGCTTTTTTAAATAAATTACGAAATTGTTTTTCAAGTAAACCGTAAGTATATTTAGCTTTTTGTTTTTCGCTTAGCTGAATACCATAAGTAGAAGGTTTTTTCCTTCTCTTATTGTTTCCGTGTTGTCCTGGTGGATAATTCTTTTTTTCAAAGTATTTGTCTGTTCCGTAAATTGCTTCACCAAATTTTCTTGCAATTCTGGTTCTTGGTCCTCTATATCTTGCCATTAGTATATAGTTTTTTTTTAATTAATGATTTTATAAATTAAACTCTTCTTCTTTTAGGAGGTCTGCATCCGTTGTGAGGAAGTGGTGTTACATCAACAATTTCTGCAACAGAAATTCCAGCTGTAGTTAAAGCTCTGATTGCTGCTTCTCTACCATTTCCAGGTCCTTTTACATAAACCTTAACTTTTCTAAGTCCATAATTGAAAGCCTCTTTGGCACAATCATTTGATGCTGTTTGTGCAGCATAAGGAGTATTTTTCTTAGAACCTCTAAACCCCATTTTACCAGCAGACGACCAACTTATTGTTTGTCCTGTGCCATTAGTTAGAGTTATTATTATGTTGTTGAAAGACGAGTGAATATGTGCTTCACCAATTCCGTCAACTTTTACTTTTTTCTTCTTTTTGGAAGAAGTTTTTGCTTTTTTTGCCATTATATATGCAGTATTATTCTAAATTAAGTTATTATTTAACAGCTTTCTTTTTGTTTGCTATCGTTTTTTTCTTACCCTTTCTTGTTCTTGCATTTGTGCTTGTTCTTTGTCCACGAACAGGAAGACCTATTCTGTGTCTAATTCCTCTGTAAGCACCTATATCAATAAGTCTTTTGATATTCATTTGAGTTTCAGTCCGTAAAGCTCCCTCTACATCATAATCATCATTGATAATTTTTCTTATCTGAGCTACTTGTGCATCAGACCAATCTTTAACTTTCATACTTAAATCAACATTAGCTTTTGTTAGAACTTCTTTTGCAGAAGTTCTTCCAATGCCATATATGTATGTTAAAGCTATTTCGCCTCGTTTATTTTTGGGTAAATCTATACCTATAATTCTTGCCATTTGTTTGTATATTAATTTTTTAAGCTACTGATATTTACGGTTTAACAACCTAAATTTAAAGATTATCATCTTATTTTCAAAATCGGGTTGCAAAAGTAATATTATTTTTTTAATTAACAAAATAAATTTTATCCTTGTCTTTGTTTAAACTTAGGATTTTTTTTATTGATAACATATAATCTCCCTTTCCTTCTGACTATCTTGCAGTCAGAACTCCTTTTTTTTACTGAAGCTCTTACTTTCATTTTTTATTTTTTATTTAAGTTTATTTGTATCTATAAGTTATGCGTCCTTTAGAAAGGTCGTATGGAGACATTTCTACTTTTACTTTATCGCCAGCAAGTATTCTAATATAATTCATTCTCATTTTACCCGAAATATGTGCAAGAATTTTATGCCCGTTTTCAAGTTCAACTGTAAATTTTGCATTAGAAAGTGCTTCCAATATTAATCCGTCTTTTTCTATTGAGGGTTGTTTAGCCATTTTTCTTTATTTTAACTGTTTTAAGGACTACTAATATAATCATTTTTTTTAATCGCCTCTTCTATGTATTTAAAGGTAGATAAGATATCTGCCTTACCATTTTTTACGGCTATCGAAAGTTCGTAATGTGCAGAAGGTTTTCCGTCAGTAGTTCTAGCTGTCCAGCCGTCATCACTATCAATATAAATATCTTCTACACCCATATTAATCATAGGCTCGATGGCAATAGTTAGTCCATTTCTTAATTTTTTTCCACGTCCTCGCTTTCCGTAGTTATTTACAGTAGGAGATTCGTGTAGTTCTAAACCAACTCCATGCCCTGTCATTCGTCTAACAACAGTATATCCTCTTTGTTTTACATGATTTTCTACTGCGAAGCCAATATCTCCAAGTCTATTTCCGTGAATTGCAACTTCAATAGCCTTGTATAACGATTCTCTTGTGGCTTTCATTAAGTTCCAAGTTTCTTGCTCTACTTTACCAATGGCATAAGTAAAAGCAGAATCTCCATGAAATCCATTAAGTTCAACTCCACAATCAACTGAAACAATATCTCCTTCTTTTATTTCATAATCCGAAGGGATACCATGAACAACAACATCATTTACAGAAATACAAAGAGTATTTGGAAAACCATGATAGTCTAAAAATGAAGGAATACCACCATTATCTTGAATATATTCTTTTGCAATTTTATCTAAATCTATAGTTTTTACTCCCGGTTTCATTGCCATTGCAACTTGTTCATGAGCTTTGGCAACCATAAGATTACTTTCTCTAATAGATTCTATTTGCTGGTCTGTTTTATAAATTATTTTTTTCATTACATTCCTGATGGTGCTCCAACTCTACCTTTTAGTTTTCCTGATTTCATTAACCCGTCATAATGTCTCATCATTAAATGACTTTCAATTTGCTGTAAAGTATCAAGAACTACACCTACCAAAATAAGTAACGATGTTCCTCCATAAAATTGAGCAAACTGTCCATTAATTCCTGCTATCATTGCAAAAGCCGGTAAAATAGCAACTATTGCGAGAAAGATAGAACCAGGTAATGTAATTTTAGACATTATATTATCAAGGTGTTCTACTGTTTTCTTTCCTGGCTTAACTCCTGGAATAAAACCACCATTCTTTTTCATATCTTCTGCCATTTGTGTAGGATTTACAGTTATAGCAGTATAAAAATATGTGAAAATAATAATCATTATTGCAAATGTGAAGTTATACCAAAAGCCAGTGTAATCTGAAAAAGCAGCACCAACTCCGCTCAAAAGTTTAGAGTCTAATCTTACTAACATAAGAGGTAAAAACATTAAAGCTTGTGCGAAAATGATGGGCATTACACCCGCAGCATTTACTTTTAGTGGAATATATTGTCTAACACCACCGTATTGCTTGTTACCAACAATTCTTTTTGCATATTGAACAGGAATTCTTCTTGTGCCTTGCACGAGCATTATTGAAGCTACAAATACTAAGAAAAGAACAATCATTTCTACAAGAAATAATATTAAACCACCACCTTCTGCTTCTAATCTTGAGAAGAATTCAGCAAATAATGAGAACGGTAATCTTGCGATAATACCTATCATTATTAGTAATGATATTCCATTTCCTATTCCTTTATCTGTAATTTTTTCACCTAACCACATTACAAAAATAGTTCCCGCAGTAAGAGTAATAATAGATGGTAAAACAAAATCTAATATACCATAACCTGCAACAAAAGCAGATTCAGGAAGTTGGTAACGTAAATTAGCAAGATAACTTGGTGCTTGGAACAATAGAATAGCTACTGTTAAATACCTTGTTATTTGTGTTATTTTTTTACGTCCACTTTCTCCCTCTCTTTGTAGTTTTTGGAAATAAGGCACAGCCATTCCGAGCAATTGGATTACAATTGAAGCAGAAATATATGGCATAATACCAAGTGCAAATACCGAAGCATTAGCAAATGCTCCACCAGAGAACATATTGAGAATTGAAAGCAAACCTGTATCTGTTTGACTTTGCAAATTAGCTAACTGTGTTGGGTCTATTCCCGGTAGCACTACATGAGCACCAAACCTATATACAAGAATAAAGCCCAAAGTTACCAAGATTTTGGTTCTCAAGTCTTCAATTTTGTAAATATTTTTTATCGTTTCTATGAACCTTTTCATTCTAACTTTTATTGATTATTAGTTATTTTACTTTCGACAGTCTCTAAAAATTTGAATTTAATTTTTCTTAGAATAGAAAGTTTTAAGTATCTAAATTTTTAGAGCTTATCTTTTTTAAAGGACAACAGCTTTTCCTTCTACTGCTTCTATTGATTTTATTGCTGATTTAGAAAATGCGTCAACTGTTACTTCTATTTTTTTAGTAAGAGTTCCATTTCCCAAAACTTTGATTAAATCTTTTTTAGAAGCTAAACCTGTATTTACTAAAACTTCTTTGTCTATCACAGATAAATTTTTATCTGTAGCAAGTTTTTCTAAGTCAAATAAATTAACAGCTTTATACTCTACTCTGTTTATGTTTGTAAAACCAAATTTAGGCACACGTCTGATAAGTGGCATTTGTCCACCCTCGAAACCAATTTTACGGCTATATCCTGAACGAGACTTAGCACCCTTATGCCCTCTTGTGGCTGTGCGTCCTTTTCCGCTACCGATACCTCTACCGATTCGCTTTCTTGTTTTTGTTGAACCTTCTGCAGGTTTTAAATTACTTAAATCCATTGTATTTATATTTTTTCTACTTCGATTAGATGACTAACTTTACTTACCATTCCCAATATTTGTGGAGTAGCATTATGTTCTACTGTAGCACGTATTTTTCTTAAACCTAATGCTTTAACAGTGTTTTTTTGCCTTTTAGTAGCACCAATGATGCTCTTTTTTTGCGTAATTTTAATTTTATCCATTTTAGAAAATAAATTATCCGTTAAAAACTTTTTGCACTGAAATTCCTCTATGTTCTGCAATTGTTTTAGGGTCTCTAAGTTCGGTAAGAGCTTTAAATGTAGCTTTTACTAAGTTGTGCGAATTTGCCGAGCCTTTTGATTTTGCAAGAACATCTTTTATACCTACGCTTTCCAAAACAGGTCTCATTGCTCCACCAGCTTTCACACCTGTTCCGTGTGATGCAGGTTTGATAAATACGTGAGCTCCACCATATTTTGCTATTTGTTCGTGAGGTATTGTTCCTTTGTGAATAGGAATTCTAACCAAGTTTTTCTTTGCTTGGTCTAAACCTTTAGCTATTGCAGTAGTAACCTCATTAGCTTTTCCTAATCCGTATCCTACAATTCCGTTTTCGTCTCCTACAACAACCATTGCCGAGAAGCTAAATGTTCGTCCACCTTTGGTAACCTTTGTTACTCTGTTGATAGCAACAAGTCTATCTTTTAATTCAAGGTCTCCTATTTTTACTTTTTTATTACTTGTCATATTGTAAATGTCCTAATAATTTGATTTAAAAAATAATGCCCCCTTCTCTTACAGCGTCAGCAAGAGCTTTAACTCTACCATGATAGATATATCCATTTCTATCAAAAACTACAGATTTAATGTCAGAGTTTAACGCTTTTTCAGAAAGTAATTTGCCAACAAGTTTTGCTTGTTCTGCTTTCGTTACCTCTTTTTTGTCCACAATTTCTTTGTTTAAAGAAGAAGCAGCAACAAGAGTTTTTCCATCTGAATCATTAATTATTTGAGCATAAATATGTTTGTTACTTCTGAAAACAGATAAACGAGGTCTATCATTTGTTCCAGAAATCTTTTTTCTTATACGATATTTAATCGTTTGTCTTCTTTTGTTTTTATCAAAAGCCATTTTCTTATTTTTTTATTGATTTTTAACCATAAAAGTTCATAAAGTTAAAAGTTATAAAGCAAGAATAATTTTTACTTACAAGTATTTTAAGTAAAAATACTATTTCAATATTTTACAACTTTTAACTTTCTACTTTTAACTACTTAGCAGCAGCCATTTTACCTTGTTTCCTTCTAAGTTCTTCTCCAACAAACTTGATACCTTTCCCTTTGTAAGGTTCTGGCTTACGGAAAGAACGAATTTTAGCAATTACATGTCCCAATAATTGTTTATCTACTGAAGTTAAAGTTAGTATTGGGTTTGCTCTTTTTTGAGTATCTGCCGAAATTTTCACTTCAGCAGGAATTTCCATCAAAATATTGTGCGAAAATCCTAAGTGCATATCTAAAAGTTGCCCTGTGGAGGTTACTTTATAACCAACACCTACAAATTCTAATTTTGCGGTAAATCCTGTTGATACTCCAATAACCATATTATTGATTAAGGCTCTTGACAACCCGTGTAAAGATTTGTGTCTTTTTTGGTCGGTTGGTCTTCCAAGAATTACTTCGTTGTCTTTAACTTCTACACTAATACTAGAGTCTAATTTTTGCGTTATTTCGCCAAGTTTTCCTTTTACAGTAACAGTGTTCTTGTCCATCTTAACCTGAACACCTGCAGGAATACTTACTGGTAGTTTACCTATTCTTGACATTTTTATAAATCTTTTCGTTGTTGTTATTTTTTAATATACGTAACAAAGAACTTCTCCTCCAACTTTGTTGGCACGTGCGTCTTTGTCACTCATTACACCTTTTGATGTAGATATAATTGCTATACCAAGTCCGTTTAAAACTCTTGGTAAGTTTCTGTTATCTGCATATTTTCTTAAACCAGGTTTGCTGATTTTTTGAATTTTCTTTATTGCAGGAACTTTAGAAACCGGATGATATTTTAAAGCAATTTTTATATTGCCTTGATATCCTTTATCTTCAAATTTGTAACTAAGAATATATCCTTTATCGTATAATATTTTTGTGATTTCCTTTTTCAAGTTTGAAGCTGGAATTTCTACCACTTTGTGGTTAGCCATTATACCATTTCTTATTCTTGTTAAATAATCTGCTATTGGGTCTGTAAACATTTTAAAGTCTATTTAAGTTATTTATTTTATTTCTACCAGCTTGCTTTCCTAATTCCAGGTATTAAACCGTTTGAAGCCATTTCTCTGAAGTTAATTCTGCTTATACCAAATTGTCTCATGTAACCTCTTGGTCTTCCTGTAATTCTACATCTATTTCTGTATCTAATTGGTGAAGAGTTCTTTGGTAAAAGTTGCAACAAATCTGCTGCTTCTTTATCGCCTTCTTTCACTCTTTTTTTTAGTTCAGCTCTTCTTTCTGCGTATTTTTCTATAAGTTTTTTTCTTTTAGCTTCACGAGCTATCATTGATTGCTTAGCCATATTTTTTTTATTTAAAATTAGTTCTTTTTAAAAGGGAAGCCAAACTCTTTTAGAAGAGCAAAACCTTCTTCATCTGTTTGAGCAGTAGTAACAAATGTTATGTTAAGCCCGTTTAATTTTTTAATTTTTTCGTATTCTATTTCAGGAAAAATAATTTGTTCTTTAATTCCTAAAGTATAATTTCCTCTACCGTCGAACTTAGTTGAGATGCCGTTAAAGTCTTTTACAGCAGGAAGAGATGCAGATACCAATCTTTCTAAAAATTCGTACATTGTTCCTCTTCTTAAAGTTACTCGAACTCCAATTTCGTTTCCTTTTCTAAGTTTAAAGTTTGAGATGTCCTTCTTAGACAAAGTAGTAACAGCTTTTTGTCCAGCTATAGCAGTCATTTCTGCTTGTGCTGCGTCTATTAATTTTTTGTCTATTAATGCACCTCCAACGCCTTGATTTAAAACAATCTTTTCTAATCTTGGTACTTGCATATTTGATGTGTAGTCAAACTTTTTCATCAAAGCAGGTACTATTTCGTTATAAAATTTTGTTTTATAATTTGGAATGTATTTACCCATTATTTTATTTCTACTTTATTCTTTGATTTTTTAGAAAATCTTACAAGATTTCCTTCTTTATTTTTTTTACGTCCTATTTTAGTAGGTTCACCTGTTTCGGGACAGATTGGCTGTAAATTAGATAAATGTATTGGAGCTTCTACTTCAACAATATTACCTTCAGCATTTTCAGATGTAGGCTTTTTATGTTTGTGAACAATATTCACACCTTCTACTATTGCTTTATAGTCATCTATAATAACTTTTAGCACCCTACCTTTTGTCCCTTTGTAATTGCCGGCATTAACATATACGTTATCGCCTTTTTTTATATGAAATTTTTTCATAATTCTCAGAATATTAATTTATTATAAAACTTCTGGAGCGAGAGAAACAATTTTCATATAATTTTTTCTCAATTCTCTTGGAATAGGTCCAAAAATACGGGTTCCTTTTATCTCTCCTGCTGTATCTAACAATACTACCGCATTATCGTCGAATCTAATATAAGACCCGTCTGTTCTGCGTACCTCTTTTCTTGTTCTAACAACTACTGCTTTTATTACAGTTCCTTTTTTTACCTCTCCAGAAGGAATTGCACTTTTTACAGTAACTACTATTTTGTCGCCTACAGTAGCATATTTTTGTTGAGAACCTCCTAAAATATTAATACATAGTACTTCTTTTGCACCTGTATTATCTGCGACTGTAAGTCTTGATTCTTTTTGTATCATAATTATTTAGCTCTTTCAAGTATTTCTACTAATCGCCATCTTTTGTTTTTACTTAATGGGCGAGTTTCCATTATTTTTACTTTATCTCCAATGTTGCAGTCGTTTTCTGCATCATGTGCAAAAAAATTACTTTTTTTGCTAATAAATTTTCCGTATTTTGGGTGTTTCATGTTACGAGTAACTTCCACAGAAATAGTTTTTTCCATTTTGTCACTAGTAACAAGCCCTATACGAACCTTTCTTAAATTTCTTTTTGTTTCCATTGTATTTATTTAATTCGTAGTATTTTTAAGACAATAAATTACTTGACATCTTCAATTTGTCTTCGTCTTAGCTCTGTTTTTAAACGAGCAATAAATCTTTTAGAGTTTTTTAATTGAAGGTGATTTTCTAATGGAGAAACAGCATGATTAAGTCTTAGTGTCAATAAACGAGCTTTTTCATCTTCAATATTTTCGATAACCTCGTTTGTTGCGAGTTCTCTTATTTCAGAATTTTTCATCAGTAAATTTCTTTAAATGATTTGATATTAATTTAGTATAATTTTGCCTTTTTTATTCTTCAGTATAGTCTCTTCTTATGACAAACTTAGTTTTAATAGGCAATTTTTGTGCAGCAAGTCTAAGTGCTTCTTTTGCTGTTGCTAAATCAACGCCTTCGGCTTCAAAAATAATTCTTCCTGGTGAAATTCTTGCAACGTAATGTTCAATATCTCCCTTACCTTTACCCATTCTAACCTCAGCAGGTTTTTTGGTTACAGGTTTTGTAGGAAAAACTCTAATCCATATTTGTCCCTGTCTTTTCATACGTCTTGTAACTGCCTGTCTGGCAGCCTCTAACTGTCGTCCTGTCATCCAACAAGTTTCTAAGGCTTTTATTCCAAAAGAACCAAATGATAGCTGATTACCTCTGTTGGCATTGCCTTTCATTCTCCCCTTTTGGAGCTTTCTATATTTTGTTTTCTTTGGTTGTAACATTATTTGTGGTAATAATTATTTGTTAGAATTTATCTTGTATTTCTTCGGCGTTTTACCTTTGATTTTTTTTGCTTTATTTTTTTATCTACATTAGGAGACAAGTCTCTTTTTCCGTAAACTTCACCTTTAAAAATCCAAACTTTAATACCGAGTAAACCAACTTTAGTTAAAGCTTCTGCTGCTGCATAATCAATGTCTGCTCTAAGTGTATGTAGAGGAGTTCTTCCTTCTTTATACATCTCATTACGAGCCATTTCAGCACCATTTAATCTACCAGCTATTAATATTTTTACTCCTTTAGCACCCATTCTCATGGTTGAAGCAATTGCCATTTTTATAGCTCTACGATATGCAATTTTACCTTCAAGCTGTTTGGCTACAGTATTTGCAACAATAAGAGCGTCCAATTCTGGTCTTTTAACTTCAAAAATATTAACTTGAACTTCTTTATTCGTAATTTTTTTCAGCTCTTCTCTAAGTCTATCAACTTCTTTACCACCTTTACCTATAATAATTCCAGGTCTTGCAGTATTAACAGTTATAGTTATTAATTTTAGAGTTCTTTCAATAATTATTCTTGAAATATTAGCTTTGGCTAATCTTACGTTAAGATATTTTCTTATTTTATCGTCTTCGTAGATATTATCTGCATAATTATCTCCTCCGAACCAGTTTGAATCCCATCCTCTGATGTATCCAAGCCTACTACTTATTGGATTTACCTTTTGTCCCATTCTATATATTTGGTTTTTGTTTTGTGTCTATAAATAAAGTTACATGATTAGAACGCTTTCTTATTCTATAAGCTCTACCTTGTGCTCTTGGCTGAATTCTTTTGAGCATTCTTGCAGAATCTACAAATATTGTTTTTATGTATAAGTCAGCTTCTTCTATTCTTACACCTTCGTTTTTTTGTTCCCAGTTTGCAATTGCAGATTTAAGTAAAACTTTTAATCTACCTGATGCTTCTTTTGGCGAAAACGTTAGTATATCAAGAGCAGTATTTATATCTTTTCCTCTGATAACATCAGCAAGTAGCCTCATTTTCCGAGGAGATGTAGGACAATTTTTAAGAATAGCATAATATTGTTTCTTTTTTTGTTCCTTTATCTTTTCAGCTCTTATTTTTTTTCTTTTTCCCATCTCAAATTGAAATTATTTAATTTTTATTCAATGTTTAATTTGTTCAAAGTTTCTTGAATTTTAGAAACTTTATTATTTTCTGTTACCAGAATGTCCTCTGAAAGTTCTTGTTGGTGCGAACTCTCCAAGTTTATGTCCAACCATATTCTCCGTAATATAAACTGGTATAAACTTATTACCATTGTGAACAGCTAAAGTGTATCCTACAAAGTCTGGGGAAATCATAGATCTCCTTGCCCAAGTTTTGATAACTTTCTTCTTTCCTGTTTCTTGCATTTTTAAAACCTTGCGTTCTAATTTAACGTCTATAAAAGGTCCCTTCTTTAGTGAGCGGCTCATGTTATTGTTTTTTAGTTATTTTTTATCTCTTTTTAGTTTTTCTACGTTCTACAATATATCTGTCTGAACGTTTCTTTTTGTCTCTTGTTTTAAATCCTTTTGCAAGAATACCGTTTCGTGAACGAGGGTGTCCACCAGACGAGCGTCCTTCACCACCACCCATTGGGTGATCTACTGGATTCATAACAACACCACGAACTCTTGGTCTTCGTCCTTGCCATCTTGTTCGTCCAGCTTTTCCTGAGCGTTCTAATTGATGGTCTGAATTTGAAACATGTCCGATTGTTGCTCTACAAGTTGCAAGAATTTTTCTTACCTCACCAGAAGGTAATTTTATTAAGGCATATTTACCATCTCTTGATACTAATTGTGCATAAGAACCTGCACTTCTTACCATTGAAGCCCCTTGTCTGGGATATAATTCTACGTTATGAATAACTGCTCCCAAAGGTATTTCTGATAAATATAAAGTGTTTCCAATTTCTGGTGCTACTCCTTTTCCTGATAATATTTCTTGCCCTACTTCAATTCCTCTTGGGGCAATTATATATCTTTTTACACCATCTTTATATATCACAAGTGCGATTCTTGCACTTCTATTCGGATCATACTCAATAGATGCTATTTTAGCAGGAATTCCTTCTTTGTCTCTTTTGAAGTCAATTACTCTATATTTCTTTTTGTGTCCACCTCCAATATATCTGGAAGTCATACGTCCTTGACTATTTCTTCCTCCAGTTCTTTTTAAACCTTTAACAAGAGATTTTTCTGGACTTGATTTTGTTATTTCCGAAAAAGTTGTTACAATTTTTCGTCTTTGTCCAGGCGTTGTCGGTTTTATTTTGCGTAGTGCCATTTCTTTTAAAAATTTTTAGATTTTAGATTTTAGATTTTTTTATTAAAATAAGAAAAATCTTATCTAAATATTACTGTAAAAATCAATAGTGTCGCCATCTACTAAGGAAACTATAGCTTTTTTAGTAGTGTTTGTTCTGCCTTTTACAACTCCCGACTTAGTATGTCTTTGTCTGCTTTTTCCTGCATAAACCATTGTGTTTACAGACTCTACAGTAACATTATACAAACTTTCTATTGCTTTTTTAATTTCTATTTTATTTGCTTTTTTATCTACAAGAAAACCGTATTGATTAAGAGTTTCTTGTTTTTCTGTCATTTTTTCGGTGACAATTGGTTTTATTAAAATGCTCATCTTGATTGTAATTTAAAATTTTCTTAACGTTAGTTGTCTAAAATACTGTTAACTACTTCTATAGAGCTTTCAAAGAATACGAGATTCTTATATTTCAAAATATCATAAGTACTTAACTCATTTGCAGTTATCACCTTAGCATTTTTCAAATTTCGGGACGACAAATATAGATTAATATTTTCGTTTTTTAAAATTAAAAGCGATTTTTTATCATTTATTTTTAAATTATTTTCAAATTTAACAAATTCGCTTGTTTTTACATGCTCAAAAGTGAAGTCTTCTACTACAATTATTTCGTTATTTTTAGCTTTATATGTTAGGGCAGATTTACGAGCCAGTTTTTTTAATTTTTTATTTAATTTAAAACTATAGTCTCTTGGTTTTGGACCAAAAATTCTACCTCCACCTCTAAAAATAGGCGATTTAATGCTACCAGCTCTTGCTGTTCCTGTTCCTTTTTGTTTTTTTATCTTTCTGGTGCTACCTTTTATTTCGCCTCTTTCTTTTGCTTTGTGCGTTCCTTGCCTGTTGTTTGCCATATATTGCTTAACATCAAGGTATATCGCATGGTCGTTTGGTTCTACATTAAAAATTGAATCTTTCAATTCTATACTTTTACCAACGTCCTGTCCTTCTTTGTTGATTACTTTAATTTCCATTATTTTTCAATTATTAAGTATGAACCTTTAGCACCTGGAACGGCACCTTTTACTAAGATTAAATTGTGTTCTGAGATAATTTTAACCACTTTTAGGTTAAGGACTTTAACTGTTTTTGCTCCCATGTGTCCACCCATTCTCATTCCTTTGAAAACTCGTGAAGGATATGAAGAAGCTCCAATAGAACCTGGTGCTCTATTTCTGTCTTGCTGTCCGTGAGTTTGTCCACCAACTCCGTGAAAATTGTATCTTTTTACTACACCTTGAAATCCTTTTCCTTTGGAAACACCTGTAACATCTACCCATGTATCATCTTTAAAAATATCTACGGTTAGTTTGTCTCCAAGTTTTTGGTCGGTAGAACCAATAAATTCTACAACTTTCTTTTTAGGTGTTGTGTTTGCTTTTTTATAATGACCAATTTCTGCTTTTGTTGCGTTTTTCTCTTTTTTCTCCTCGTAAGCTAACTGAACTGAATTGTATCCGTCTGTCTCCTCTTTTTTGATTTGAGTAATAACGCATGGACCTACCTCTATCACAGTGCATGGAATATTTTTACCATCTGCATCGAAAACTGAGGTCATTCCTACTTTTTTTCCTATTAGTCCTGGCATTTTTCTATATTTATTTTATTAATACTTTGTTAAATTTATTGTTTACTAAGTTAAAAAACTCATCAAACTTTTATTTCTACATCTACTCCGCTTGGAAGTTCTAACTTCATAAGTGCATCAACTGTTTTTGGCGAAGAATTGAAAATATCAATAAGTCTTTTGAATGTAGATAACTGAAATTGTTCTCTTGCTTCTTTGTTTACAAAAGTTGATTTGTTTACTGTAAAAATCCTCTTGTGCGTTGGCAAAGGTATTGGACCTTTTACCGTTGCTCCCGTATTCAATACCGATTTTACAATTTTTTCGGCTGAGCTATCTACCAAACTGTGGTCGTATGATTTTAGCTTTATTCTAATTTTTTGGCTCATAGAGTTTTAAAATTATAAGATTATTTTCAGACTTTTGGTCTGATTTTTATTGAAAATATATTTTTCCTGTTATTGTGTCTATTATTTTTTTTGATATATCTTTTGGAACTTCATCATATTTTGAAAACTCCATTGACGATGTTGCTCTTCCAGAAGAGAGTGTTCTTAAATCTGTTACATATCCAAAAGTTTCGGATAGTGGAACAATTGCAGATATTATTCTTAAATTTAATTTCATATCTGAATTAAGAATTTGTCCACGTCTTTTTGTTATGTCGGACATAATATCTCCCATGTATTGGTCGGGAGTTAATACTTCTAATTTCATTATTGGTTCTAAAAGTATTGGACTTGCTTTTTTTGTAGCTTTTCTAAATGCTATCCTTGCTGCAGACTCAAATGCAAGACTATCAGAATCTACATTATGATGCTCGCCGTCTAAAAGTTCTATTTTTATGGCATTCATTTTATAACCTGCAAGAGGTCCATTGAACATTGCCGCTTTAAAGCCTTTTTCTACTGCTGGAATATATTCTTTTGGAATTGCTCCTTGCTTAATATTATCTATAAATTCTAAACCTACTTTATCTTTATTTGCAGGTGAAATTTTTATAGTAATATCAGCAAATTTGCCTTTTCCTCCTGTTTGCTTTTTGAAAGTTTCACGATGTTTTACAACATCAGTAATCGCTTCTTTATAAGTAACTTGAGGTTTTCCTTGACTACAAAATACATTAAATTCCGTTTTTAATCTATTTACCAAAACATCTAAATGCAATTCGCCCATTCCACTCATAATTGTTTGCCCTGTTTCCTCGTTTTGAGTTACTTGGAAAGTTGGATCTTCCTCTTCTAATTTTCGTAAAGAAGCATGTAATTTATCTGTATCTGCCTGAGTTTTTGCTTCAACAGCTACACCAATTACTGGTTCGGGAAATTCTATTTGTCCAAGAATAAGTGGACTATCTACAAGTGTTATTGTATCACCAGTTTTTAGGTTTTTGGCTACAATAGCTCCAATATCTCCAGCAGAAATAGAATCGATTTTATTTTGTTTGTTGGCGTGCATTCTATACAATCCAGCAACACGCTCTTTGCGTTCTGTTCTTGGATTGTAAATTTGTGTTCCGTTGATTAGTTTGCCAGAATAAACTCTAACATAAGCTAATCGTCCAACATAAGGGTCGGTTGCAATTTTGAAAACAAAAGCTGTTAATGAATCACTATCATCAGTTTCTCTTGTTTCTTCTTTATTGGTAAGTGGATTTATTCCTTTAACTTTTTCAGTATCTAAAGGAGTTGGTAGGTAGGCAGTTAATCCATTTAAGAGTGTTTGAACTCCTTTATTTTTCAATGATGAGCCACAAAAAACGGGGATTAACTTTAATTCTAATGTTGTTTTTCTTATTAAACTATTAACTTCGTCTTCGGTAATTTTGTCTGGTGTTTCTAAATATTTTTCCATGAAATCCATATCATATTCTGATAGTTTTTCATATAAATTTTCTCTCCACTCTTCTGCTTCCTCTTTATAATCTTCAGGAATATCTTTATAAAAATATTCTACTCCTTCATTATCTTCTTTCCAGTAAACTGCTTTATTCTTAACTAAATCTATTAGTCCTTCAAACTCGTCTTCTGCTCCTATCGGTATTTGAACAGGAATTGGATTTGCATACAATTTCTCCTCAATTTCGCTAACAACTCTAAAAAAGTCAGCACCAACTCTATCCATCTTATTTACAAACGCAATTTTTGGAACACTATATTTATCAGCCTGTCTCCAAACCGTTTCCGATTGTGGTTCTACTCCACCAACGGCACAGAAAACAGCAACAGCACCATCTAACACTCTTAAAGACCGCTCAACTTCTACGGTGAAATCAACGTGTCCTGGTGTGTCAATGATATTAATTTTGTAATCTTGATTATTGAAATTCCAGTAGGTGGTAGTGGCGGCAGATGTGATTGTAATTCCTCTTTCTTGCTCTTGTTTCATCCAATCCATAGTAGCAGCACCGTCATGGACTTCACCAATTTTATGTATCACACCCGTGTAAAACAATATACGTTCTGTTGTAGTTGTTTTACCGGCATCTATGTGAGCCATAATTCCGATATTGCGTGTATGTATAAGATTTTCAATCATAGCACTTTGACTAGAGGATTGTCTTTTTGATATTGCTGTAATATAATAAAAGACCTGCCCTTTTTGGCGTTATAGTTAGTTTAAATTTTTAAAGTATAAAGTTAAAAGTTTTAATAATTAATTATAAAACTTAACATTATGTAAAGTAATATTGTTTTAGAAACGGAAGTGAGCAAATGCTTTATTTGCTTCTGCCATTCTTAGAGTTTCCTCTTTTCTTTTGAAGGCTGCACCTTCTTCTTTGTATGCTGCAATAATTTCGTCAGCAAGTTTTGTTGCCATCGTTTTACCTTTTCTCTTGCGAGCAGCAGCTATAAGATGTTTTACACCGATAGCAACTTTTCTTCCAGGTCTAACTTCCATTGGAACTTGGAAAGTAGCTCCACCAATTCTGCGACTTTTTACTTCTACAGCTGGTGTTATGTTAAGCATTGCTTGTTTCCAAATATCTATTGGACTTTTTTCCTCTTTTTTAAGCTTGTTTTCTACTACTTCTAATGCGTCGTAAAAAATTTTAAGAGCTTTTGTTTTTTTGCCGTGATACATCAAGTCGTTTACAAACCGTGTAACTAATTGGTCTTGATATTTTGGGTCTGGAAGAATTAATCTCTTTTTTGGTTTTGACTTTCTCATTTAGTATAAAGTTTTTAAAGTATAAAGTTTTTAAAGTGTAAAGTATAAAGTTTTTTCAACTTGATAACTTTCAACTTGATAACTTTTTAACTATTTTTTTTTAGCTGTTTTAGGTCGTTTAGTTCCATATTTAGAACGTCTTTGCATTCTTCCATCAACACCGTCAGTGTCGAGGTTTCCTCTAACTACGTGGTATCTAACACCAGGTAGATCTTTAATCCTACCACCTCTAACAAGAACTATAGAGTGTTCCTGTAAGTTGTGTCCTTCACCAGGGATATATGCGTTTACTTCTTTTCCGTTTGTAAGCCTTACTCTGGCAACTTTTCTCATTGCTGAATTAGGTTTTTTAGGCGTTGTTGTGTAAACTCTAACACATACTCCTCTTCTTTGTGGACAATTTTCAAGTGCAGGAGATTTACTTTTTTCCTTTTGAACCTTACGTCCTTTTCTTATTAATTGCTGTATTGTTGGCATAAAATTTTCTAATATTTTGTTATAATCACTTAATAGCCTGTTTTTTATAAAAGTAGTAGAATTAACCCTACTCTCCAAAACATTACTATTTTCCCGATTTTCAGTTTGCAAATGTAATATTAATTTTATTAATAACAATTTTTTCTCACTTTTTTTTATTTTTTATTTGAAGTTTAAAATATACTTAATATTTACAAATGTTTTTTTTGATAATTGATAACTGAAAAAGCTATTTCAATTCTTTCATAAGCACTTCTACGGCTTTTTCAAGTTGTTGGTCTCTGTTTTTTACCATTACATCATATTGATTTATTACTTTATGATCTGGTTCAAATTGTTTGTTCTCCAAAATATTGCCTTCCATATCTGTAACAGCAATTTGTGGAATACCAAAATATAAGCTCTTATCTACCAGTGTTTCCCACCATACGGCAGTCATTGTTCCAGGAATTGGCATACCAACAGTTTTGCCTATTTCTAATTCTCTATAAGCATATGGAAATGCGTGAGCATCAGAATAATTAGCCTCATTGATGAGCAGGATTGAAGGTTTTACCCATTTTGTTTTTGGTTCGTGTCCCATGTTTATTCCTCTTGGTGCAAAATTGATATATTTTTCTCCAGATAAAAAAGTAACTAACTGGTCGTGTAACCAGCCGCCGGTATTGAAACGAGTGTCAATAATAATTGCCTCTTTTTCGTAGTTTTCACCAAGAATTTCGGAATAAATATCTCTAAAGCTTTGGTCGTTCATACCTTTAATATGTATGTATCCAATTTTTCCATCGGATAGTCTTTCGGTTTCTTTTTTGCGATTTTCTATCCATCTGTCATAAAGAAGATTTTTTTCTGTTTTTATGGAAATTGGTTTGATTATTTCTTGCCACTTTTCGCCACTTTCGGGGTTCTGTAATGATAAAAGAACATTTTTTCCTGCTTTATGGTTTAAGTATTGATAATAATCTTCATCTTTTTTTATTAAAATTCCATCAATTTTTTCAATAATTACACCTTCTTTTATTTTTGTATTTGCTTTTGTTAAAGGACCTTTTTTTATTATTTCAATAATTTTTAAGCCATCGTTTTCAAAATTCTGGTCGAAAAAAGCACCAAGTTTTGCTGTTTCGTCTCCGTAGGGTATTTTGTGGATATATCCAGAGCCTGTGTGTGAGGAGTTTAATTCTCCTAACATTTCGCTAAGCATTTCGGCAAAATCGTAATTATTATTTATATGTGGTAAAAATTGTTCGTATTCTTTTTTATAAAATTCCCAATCTGTTCCGTGTAAATCTTTATCTAAATGTTTGACTTTTATTAAATTCCAAACATGATAAAACATATAGTTCCGTTCTTTTGATTTATTGAGATACATTTCTGCCTTGTAAGAGATAGTTGTTTTTTTGTAATCTTTGGTAGATATTTTTACTATTTTCCCTCCCGATAGCAGAAATAAATTTTTGCCATCTTTGTCCATTTTCAAAGATTTTCCGTATCCCGAAAGATTCGCAATAAGTTTAGTATTATTTTCTCTAAATTCGTGAACCCACAAGTCATAGTCTTTTTCAAATTTAGTGAGATAAAATAATTTTTCGCCATCGGCAGACATCACTGCGTCCGACATACTGGACGAATTTATTGTAAGTCTGACATTACGGTCTCTAATTCCTTCAAATTCTATTTTAATATCTTTATTTTCATTAGTTTCCTCGTCTTCTACATTTTCATATTTTGTTGCAAACTCTTCTTCTGTAAGGTTAAAATCGTCGTAAGCTTCTTTTGTTAGAAATAGTCCAAAAACGTCCCATTGTTTACCTGTTGAGCCAAGATTATTTAAACCATCTCTATCCGAAAACCATATTAGCATTTCTCCTCCGAGCATCCATTTTGGAGTTCGGTCTTTAAATCCACTTTTTGTTAGGTTTGTAATATTCTGATTTCCTTGTGCATCTACAAGTGCGATGTCTGACATAAATAAATGGTGTGGTGAATATTGAACCAAAAACCACTGACCATCAGGCGAATATTCATATTTTATATCACCATCTTTGTAAGAATAATTATATTTTCCGTCGAGAATTGTTTTGGTTTCTTTTGTTTCTGTGTCAAAAACTTTTAATGTTGTGCGGTTTTCTAAGAATGCTATTTTTTTGCCAGAAGGCGAATATTCTGGTTGAAATTCATTATTTTCTGTATTAATAATGATTTTTTCTTCCAATAAAGTAGAATTTATAAAGTTTTTTTCGGTTTCACTAACAATTGTAGTTTCGTAAATATTCCAACTTCCATTTCTTTCGGAGGCGTATAAAATTGTTCTGCCATCGGGTGAAAAAGAGGGACTTCGCTCTGCTTCTGCGGTATTGGTAATTTTTTTGGTGGTGGAATATTCGGTGGAAGTTACAAAAATTTCGCCTCGCACAACAAACACAACTTCTTTGCCGTTTGGCGACACATTAATTTGACTTGCTCCCGAAGTCATTTTTTTAAATTCTTTGGTATCATAAATTAAATCCATAGAAATTGATATTTTTAATTTCTGTGAATCCATATCATTTTTTTTTGTGTAAATGTCTCCGTTGTAGCTGTAACAGAGCGTATTATTATTTGAACTTGATAGAAAACGAACTGGGTGTTTCTCGTGTTTTGTAATTTGTGAAACTTCTTTTGGATTGCTTAATGGAAATTTATAAACATTAAAACTACCATTTATTTCTTCTCGTAAAAATAAAATTTCTGTCTCATCATTATTAAAAATAGGATTTCTATCTTCACCTTTAAAATAGGTAAGTTTTGTGTGCATTTTTGTTGTTAAATTATACACCCAAATATCTTTTGCAACTGACGATATATGGTGTTTTCTCCAATAATTTTCTGTTCCTTTAACATCTTGATATACAATATTTTCTTGCATTTTGTCGTAAGTTGCAAGTTGTGCGGGTGTAGATAAAATTTGTATTATTCTACCACCATCTTTTGGCACAGAGTAGAGTTCGTCAAAAACTCTTTTATTTGGAAATAAAACATTAGTAGTAAGGTCGATAATTTCTGCGGTGAACAAAATATTTTCACCGTCTGGTGAAAAACTTGTAGGAATTTCGTTTGAAGAGTAATATGTCAATCGTTCCGCTTTACCACCTTCTGCATTCATTACAAAAATATCAAAACTTCCAAATCTATTTGAAGCAAAGGCAATGTATTTGCCATCTGGCGACCAAATAGGTTTGTAGTCATAAGAAGGATTGATTGTTAGTGGTGTGGCACTTCCTCCTTCGGCAGGAGCTTTGTAAATATCTCCTTTGTAGCAAAAAACAATTGTGCTACCATCAGGCGAAATACTCGGATAACGAAGCCAGCGTGGTGTGTTATTTGCGTAGCTGTTAAAAATAAATATTAATAAAAAAGCGATTAAGGAATATTTTTTGTTTATCATTTAATTTTAGTTTTAAAATTACTAAGTAAAGATTAAAATAATAACTTCGGTTTTTAACTTGTTCTTTTATTCATTTTCTTCACTTTTAAAAAGTTCTAAAATAAATAAAATAACTGTGTCAAAAATCCGAATTTATTTTTTAAACTTTACTAAATTATTCTTTTTTTCAAAAGTATAAAATTTTTTTTTATTACAAAAATAATATTCAATTAATGTCATTTTTTATAAAGTTTAAGAAATATATATATATTTGCAAAAAAATAAACTTGTATCTAAACAAAAATAAATATGAAGCCAATAATTTTATGTGTAGATGATGAACAAATTGTTCTTACCAGTCTTAAAGCTCAGTTACGACGTATATTTAATACCGAGTTTGATATTGAAGTTGCTGAAAGTGGCGACGAGGCTATAGAAATAATAGAAGAGTTATTAGAAGAAGGGGTTGAATTTCCTTTAATTATTTCTGATCAAATAATGCCAGGAATGTCTGGTGATGAGCTTCTCGTTTACGCTCATGAGAACTCTTCTGAAACGTTTTCAATAATGCTCACTGGACAGGCAGATGCGAATGCTATTGGAAGAGCTGTAAACAACGCTAATCTATATAGATATATTAGCAAACCATGGAACGAAACAGACCTTCAAATGACTGTAAAAGAGGCTGTTAAGGGGTTTTGGCAGGCAAAAAAAATTAAAGAACAAAATTTAGAGCTAAAAAAATACAACGAACACCTTGAAGAGCTTGTAACAGAGCGAACTCACGAGGTTATAAAACAAAAAGAAATTATAGAAAAAAAGAATAATGATATTCTTGCAAGTATAAATTATGCGACAAGAATACAAAAAGCTATATTACCTCAAAAAAAATATTTTAAAAAGATTGTTGATAACTTTGTGCTTTATTTACCAAAAGACATTGTTAGTGGCGATTTTTTTTGGCTCAAAGAAAAAGAAGATAAAATATACATAGTTGCAGCAGATTGCACTGGACATGGTGTTCCAGGAGCTTTTATGAGTATGCTTGGAATTTCTTTTTTAAATGAAATTATAAAAACTAGCGATAAACCTGATAGCATTCTTAACTTACTGCGTGATAGAGTTATAACAACCTTAAATGCAACAAATGAAGATATGCAGGTGCAAGATGGAATGGATATAGCATTATCTGTTTATGATAAAAAGAATAAGACGTTGGAATTTTCGGGGGCATACAATCCGCTACTAATTGTTAGAGATAATGAAATGACTGTAATTAAAGCAGATAGAATGCCAATTGGTGTTCATATTAAAGATAAAAATGAATTTACATCTCAAAAAATTGATGTAAAGCCGAATGATAAATTTTATATGTTTTCTGATGGATATATAGACCAGTTTGGAGGGGAAAAAGATAAACGTTTCAAGATGAAAAATTTTAGAAATCTGATTTTAAAAATACATAAAGAAAATTTTGATAAACAAAAAGAACTATTAATAAGACATTTTGAAGATTGGAGAGGAGATAAAAATCAATTAGATGATATTGTAATAATTGGATTTAGTTTTTAAATAAAACAAATGATGAATAATAAAAAAATAATTCTTTTTATAAGCATACTGTTATTTGCTTTTAATTTTTCTTTTGCACAAAAAAAGTTATCTAAAAAGAATAAAAAATTAGTAGATGATTGGCAAAATGATATAAAAAAGTTTGAGCAAGAGTCAGGTAAAAAAGATGATATAGCAGTAACATATCAATTTATTGCTGGTGCTTATAAGAAAGATAATATGATAAGTGAGTCTTTAAAATATATCAATATTTCGATAGAATCTACAAATAACCCAGGTATTTTACAAGTAAACAATTCGTTTATAGCAGAAATTTATTTAGAATCTGAAAAATATAATAATGCACAAACATATAATTTAAAAGCACTTGACAATGCGAAAAAAACAGGAAGTGATAAAATGATTTACAAAGTGCAAATACAAGTTGCCAAAACTTATATGATAATAAATGAATATACAAATGCAATAAAATATTACGAAGCTGCTCTAAAAAATGCACAAAATAGAGAAAGTTCTACAGATGTTCGAAAAACATTAAAAGCTCTATCTCCAGCTTATTCAAAAGGAAATGAACATTCTAAATCTATTATTGTAAAAAAACTATTAACCCAAGAAACAATAACTTCAGAAGAATTAGCAGATATATTCAAACCTGAAGTAGATGAAGATACAATTAAAAATCCTACAAAATATGAAGAAGTTATAAAAGAAATGTTTAATAGTAAGGAGTTTAAAGACTCTATTTATCTTCTTTTTAGTGAAAAACAAAAAAAGACTTTAGACAGTATTAGAGGGATAGATAGTATTATGAACGAAAAATTAGAACTAAAAGAAATAGAATTGGCAAACAAACAAAACGCAGTAACAAAACTTGCAGAAACAGTAAAACTCCAAAAAAACGGCTTAATTATTTTTAGTTCACTACTTTTGATAATTATTATCTTATCTATTATTATTTTTATTGATCTTAAAAATAAGCGGAAACAAAATAAAATTCTTGCCAAACAAAAAGAAGAGATACAAATGCAAGCTGTAGATTTGGATGAAAAAAATCAGGAATTACAAACTATTTTAGAGGATTTGCAATCTACTCAAAATCAATTAATTCAATCGGAAAAAATGGCTTCGCTTGGTAAACTTGTTGCAAGTATTGCTCACGAATTAAATACACCACTTGGTGCTATAAATTCTTCAATATCAACACTTGATGCAAGTTCAGAAACTCTTTTTGAATTGTTACCAAAATACATTAAAAATGCCAGTCCACAGGAATACAAATTGTTTAAACAGATGCTTGCAATATCCATAAAAAATAATGAATATATTAGTTCCAGAGAAATAAGAAAAATAAAAAGGATTCTAAAAAAAGAATTGGAAAGTTTTGGTATCGAAGATAGTGCCTACATTGCAGGAATTTTAGCGGAAATCGGTGTCCACGATAATGTGGAAAGATTTGTTCCACTTTTCAAGAAAAATGTTGAGCCAACGATGGAAACAATTTATAATTTGTCCATCAATAATAAAATTAGGCAAAATATAAAAACAGCAATAGAAAAAGCCTCCAAAGTTATTTATGCACTAAAAAATTATTCTCGCACATCAAATACCGAAAATAAAATAAAAGGTGATGTAAGAAAAAGTCTTGATAGTGTATTAACAATTTATCAGAATCAACTAAAGCAAGGTGTTGTTGTTACAAAAAAATATTCTGAGATACCTGAAATAATGTGTTTTCCCGATGATTTAGGGCAGGTTTGGACAAATATTATTCACAACGCAATACATGCAATGTCGGGAAAAGGTGAGCTTGGTATTGAGGTAGAAAAATTAGAAGATAATATAAAAGTATCATTTTCCGATTCAGGAATAGGAATTCCAGATTCTATTAAGGATAAGGTGTTTATGCCATTTTTTACGACAAAACCCGAAGGCGAAGGAACTGGTTTGGGATTGGATATTGTAAAACAAATAATAGACAAACATAGTGGACAAATAACTTTTGAAACAGAAATTGGAAAAGGAACAACTTTTATCGTTCTTCTACCAATCCAGTGAACAAAATAATTTTTGAGGTTTTGAAATTTTGAAGTTGTGAAATTTCAAAACTTCAAAACTTCGCAACTTCAAAACTTAGTTACAAAATGCAAAAAATAAATTTAATTACTCTTGGTTGTTCAAAAAATTTGGTAGATACCGAAAATCTTGCTACACAGTTAAATACTAATTATAAAATAGTTTTTGACGGCAAAGTTTCCGACTCCAAAATAGCAATAATAAATACTTGTGGATTTATTAATGATGCCAAACAAGAATCCATCGACACAATTTTAGATTATGTAAATGCTAAAGAACAAAATAAAATTGATAAGTTATTTGTAACAGGTTGTTTGTCCGAAAGATACAAAGATTCTTTACGTAAAGAAATTCCAGAAGTGGATAAATATTTTGGTTCGGATAGCTTAACAAACATTCTTTCTTCGTTAAAAATAGATTTCAAAAAAGAACTACTTGGAGAACGCAAAATTTCTACTCCCTCACATTACGCATATCTCAAAATATCAGAAGGTTGCAACCGAAAATGCTCTTTTTGTGCAATTCCTCTGATTAGAGGTAAACACATCTCTGTGCCAATGGAAGTGCTTGTTAGTCAGGCAAAAAACTTGGCAGAAAAAGGTGTTAGAGAACTAATTTTAATTGCACAAGACTCTTCTATTTACGGATACGATTTATATGAAAAATATGCACTTGCCGAATTATTAGAAAAATTATCAGAAATATCTGGAATAGAATGGATTAGACTGCATTATACTTATCCAGTAAATTTTCCGACAGATGCTTTAAAGGTTATTAGTAGCAAGGAAAATATTTGTAATTATATAGATATTCCGTTTCAACATATTAGTTCTGAGGTTTTAAAGAATATGAGACGTGGACACGATGGCAAAAAAATATACGAACTAATTGATTTGTTCAAAAAAGAAATTCCAAATCTTTCGCTACGCACGACTTTGATTGTTGGGCATCCGGGAGAAACTGAGCAAGATTTTGAGGAGCTAAAAAACTTTGTTAGAGAAACTAAATTTGACCGACTTGGTGTTTTTACGTATTCACACGAGGAAGATACTTTTGCCGGTGCTACAATGGAAGATGTTATAACAGAGGAAGTTAAAATGCAAAGAGCAGAAGAGATTATGAGTATTCAGCAAGAAATTTCATTAGAAAATAATACTAAAAAAATAGGACAAACTCTTAAGATTTTAATAGACCGTTTTGAAGATGATAAATATATTGGCAGAACGGAATTTGACTCTCCAGAGGTTGACAACGAAGTAATCATAGAAACAAAACAAAAGTTAGAAATTGGTAAATTTTATTTTGGAAAAATAACCGATGCCTTAGAATTTGATTTGTTTGCAGAAATATAATATTTAACCTGATTAATTCATGAACTTTCTATTACAATGCCAAAACGCACATCATTATTGACAATCCTCAATTTTTATTTTTTCTAAATAGCTCGCTATTTTTTCAAATATAAAACTTTGCGGTTGTCAATACTGACACACCTTTTGTCTTTTCATAACTAAAGTTCATGAATTAATCAGGTTAGTTTTGAGTGCTTAGTTTTAAGTTTTTAACTTCTATAAAAACTTAAAACTAAACGGCGTTTTTCACGAGTGCCAATTTCGACGTTACTTTTGAAATTTTAAAATGCTCATTTACAAAGGTAAATTTCAATTTTAAAATTACAAAAAAGCCTTGAAATTGACACCCGTGAAAAACGCCAATTAAACTCATTATTTTAACAGCCTCAAATACATTTGAATAGTATTTTCTAACCCAAAATATAAAGCGTCAGAAATTAGTGCATGACCAATTGAAACTTCTGAAAGTTTTGGAATATTTTGAGAAAAATATTTTAGATTTTCTAAATTCAAATCATGTCCTGCGTTAATTTCCAAACCTTCTTTTATTGCCAGATTTGCTGCAAAAACAAAATCTGCAATTGCTTTTTTTCTATCATTAAAATATTCATTAGCATAAGGTTCGGTATAAAGTTCTACTCTGTTAGTTCCTGTTTTTGGGGCGTTTATTATATTCTCTTTTTTTGTATCAATAAAAATGGAAGTTCTTATACCTGCTTTTTGAAAATCGGAAATAATTTCGGTTAAAAAGCCTTTGTTTTTTATCGTATCCCAGCCAGCATTGGAGGTTATGGCATCAGGAGGATCGGGGACGAGTGTAACTTGGTCTGGTTTTACCTCCAAAACTAGGTCTATAAATTTTGGATTTGGGTAGCCTTCTATGTTGAACTCCGTTTTTACAATTGGTCTAATTTCACGAACATCGGAATATCGTATATGCCGCTCATCTGGTCTTGGGTGAACAGTAACTCCCATTGCACCAAAACGTTCGCAGTCTTTTGCTACTTGCAAAACATTTGGATAATCGCCTCCTCTTGCATTTCGCAGAGTTGCTATTTTATTTATGTTTACGCTTAAACGTGTCATTTTTTTAGTTTTTAGTTCTTCTTTTTTAGTTTTTAATGTTTTTTACTCCTGATAATTTAATATTACAGAACTCACAAAAACAGCTTTTTTTTTAATTTTAAATCGCAAACTGGAGGTTAATTAATTCAAGATTTTATCATAAGCAAAATCTTGAAATTTAGCTATAAACACAATTTCACCATACATAAAAATTGACATTCAATTTGCCGATTCTTTTTTGAGAAATATGCCGTTCTTGTGAGTTCTGAGTTTATTTTTACTTAATATTTATAATGGTTCGTGTTGTCTTCGTAAGAGGCTGATTTTTAGCGTATTGAAGACTGGCGATCTTTTTCAGTAAGTGCCTTAAAATCAATGAATTAATCTTTAATCCATAATTGCACGAACTATTCGTTATTTAAAAGTTCATTCTTATTCCGCCGATAAAAGTTCGCCCTGGTTGTGGCAATCGTGAAGAATACCAGCCATTACTTGGAGTGCTAATATCTTCTCCTGCATTGGCAGCATCTATACCTGGGTGATAATATTCGGTATCAAAAACATTATTTACATTTATGAAAAATATTAATTTATTTTTAAATAGGTTAATTAGCTGAAAATCAAGGTTTGTTACAAAAAAAGCATCTATATTTTCTACAGGATTAGAAATTGTTGTGGGACGTTGGTGTATATAATTATTTCTAATGTTTAAATGAAAATATTTAAAAGCATCGGCACTAAAAATAATGTTTAATTTGTGAGGAGCAATATCGCCAACCAAATTAGAAGTTCTGCCTGTTATTGTATTGGTTCTTGCGGTTTCATATTTTGCATTTACATAGCTATAGTTGATATGAATTAATGCGTTTTCAATATATTTTGAAGATGCTACTAAAATAAAATTCATTTTTAGCTCTGTTCCAAAAATAGTTTTTTTTGGTAGGTTTTCGCCTTGGAGTATGCTGTTTGTAATTTCATGACCAAAAAATGTTGCAACCAAACCAACATTTGAAAATTTAGTAGATATTCCCAAGTCTATTGCCTTTATTTTATCTGGTTTTAAATTTTCATTTATATTGAGACCTCCCCATCCTCCGTATAAATTTCTTGGTGCAGGAGATTGAAAACCAGTTCCATAACTTGTTTTAAAACTTAAATAGTTTGTTGCCTTGAAAGTCGCTCCAACACGTGGGCTAAAAATTTCGCCATAAATTTTATTTTTATCATACCTTGTTCCTAAAACTATTGAGAGTTTGTTTTTAAACAAAAGTAGTTTGCTTTGCAAAAAAGTTCCCCATTCGGTGTCTGTATATGTGTTTCCTGGCGTAACACTATTATTTACTGGGTAAGGAAATAATATTTGTGGTTCTTTCCACTGTTGTCCGGGTAGCCAAGTTGTTTGGCTGGAATTACCAAATTCATAAGATTTTTGGAATTCTGCCGAAGATAATTTTACTCCACCGTTTATTATCCAGTTTTCGTAAGGACGATATTCAAAATCTTGAAAAATGCCACATTTCTTGGATATATATTTCCATGTAAGAAATTCTACTGTTCTTGTAGAGTCCCAATTATCTGCACTATGCCAGCCTTGTGCCCAAGTGTTGTCTGGCGAGGATCCGCTGTTCTGATAATTTGCCAAAAAAGTATAATTTATTTTTTCGTTAAATACTTTTTTATATTTCAAAAAGAATATATCTCTATTAAATTTCCAGTTATTAGTTGGTAATGTTTTATCGTAAGGATATTCTGAACCGTTCCCATGTTTTGTAAGTAAATGATTATAACCGAGTTCAATATTTTTAATTTTAACTCTAGCTAGTAAAGCATTATCATTTAGTATATGGTCCCCAAAGTGCTTCGTTACCAAATAGTTCTTTGTTAAAATATCCAGGACGATCTACTAAATCAAACATATCACTTTTGTATCTTCGGAAAGCTACCATTAGCTCAACTGGCTCATAATTAGCAAGGTATGTAATCTCTCCGTATTGAGTATTATTATTTCCTACTCCACTATTTATAAAGACTTTACTTGTTTCTTTTTCTAAATTAGAAGCAGATTTTGTAATAATATTTATGATACCCGAAAAAACATTAGGACCGTATATTGCCGAAGCCGGACCGTAAACTATTTCTATTCGTTCTATTGCTGAAATCGGAAAATCGGAAGATATATTCATATTTTGAGCATAAAGAATATTTGCTTCAATACCGTCGATCATAAGCATAGTGCGTTCATTGAACGAGCCAGTTCGGTTTCCTCGTGCGTATGAAAGTTGCGTTAAATCGCCGTATGAAGCAGAAACATCGAATCCGGGAATATCATTTAAGACTTCTGATAGGCTTGTGTATCCTCTACTCTCAAATTCTTTTTGTGTTAAAACGACTACTGTTGCAGGAGTTTCGCTTATCTTCTCGGAGAATTTAGAAGCCGTTTGAACTTCAAGCCCCATAAGTTCTTCTAAGGTTAAATCAAAAATATCCGCAGTTAAAGTAATGTTTATTACCGCTTTGTTATTTGCATCTATCTCTTGCAAAAGATAACCAGTTTTTCTGAAAACAATTATTTTATCTTCACTCGCTATGCGAATAGAGTATTCTCCATTTGTATTTGTTGTATCTGTTATTTTTGAATTTTTTACAGACACAATTACCTTGTCTAAAGGCTTCCCCTCAAAATTTGTTACAATGCCAGAAACTAAATTTTGTGCAATACCAGAGCTTGCTAAGGCAAGCAATAATAATAATGTAGTTACAATGTTTTTCATAGTTTTTATTATTTAGTTAGAGGAATGGCTACGAAATAACTTTAACAGTTATGCTTGTTCTTTTGCCTTTTATCAATCTTAAAAAATTCTTAAATAGCTTGATATTCGCATATTTTGTAAGATTGTTAAAAAACAAAATAACATCGCCTAAGTAAAGATTAAGGCAAATTAAAATTAATAATTAGCCAATTTAAACGAAGTTATTTTTTTCTTTAACAATTCAAAAGAATATGAGAATATCGGGAATATTTAATCTTTTTTTGAAGCAATTAAAAGGAAAAAGAACAAGTTTAAAGGCTAATTATTAATTTTAATTTGCCTAACCATATAACTTATTTCGTATCCATTCCTTAGTAAAGATGTTTTTCGGAGTGGACTCACCTATTGTTTTATGAATTTTTTTGTAATTATTTCTCTATCCGATGAAATAATATTTATTAGATAAATACCACTGTCAAAATTACCTACATCAATATCTCCACTGGAATTATGATTGTTTTGATATAATTTTTGTCCGTAAATATTATAAATTATTATTTCAAAATCCTCTCCAAAATTTTGATTTTCAATATTAAAATTTAAAACATTTGATACTGGATTTGGAAAAATATTAAAGGAAATTTTGTTTTTTATTTCATCAATTCCAATATGATTTGCTTTTCCAAAAACCGGTTGCACAAGTAATTCGCCTTCGTAGGCAGAGCTTACCCAGTTCCCATTAAGATTATAAAATTTATGATTTTCACCTGTTGTATTTAAGTCAAGTCCTACATTCATAAACTGTTCGTCTGTTTTTTTCCAGCCTACAAAAAAAGTATCCACCACTGCAAAGGACGAATCCATTTCATAAGTTTGAAATTGATTAGCTTTCAGAAAATCAATGTAAGCTCCTTGTTGTTCGTGAATTAGGCGACCAGGCAAACCTGTTTCTGGGTCGTTATCCCAAACCATCAGATAGAAATATTGAGGCTGTGCATCTTTAAAAGTGCTGTTGAACAACATCTGAATTGCTGTTAAAGTATCTTCTTTATAGGTGTAAAATTTATTGGCAACAAAAGCATGAATACTTCCACCACCAATTAAGTCATAGCCCGCTTCGGAGGTGCAGTCGTCATAAGAATAATTGCCTCCAAAAGTTTTATTTTGATAGACAATATTGTTAAAAGTAGCATCATCGCCATCTGTAACTAAATAAGTTTTTAGCTCGTAATTTAATTTGTCTTCGTCAATTATAGGAAATTGAATTTCAATATTTTCTGCATCTCTTGTATAGTTGCTACTTTGAGGAAAACTTGAAGAGCCAAGTTTATGTTTGTAATCTTCTACATAACCATTTAACTCTTTAAAAATAATATTCATACTATCAATATCTCGTTTTTCATTATCATTATTTCTGAATTTAACTTCATAATTAATATTAAAAGATGAGCCTATATTTATATAATGTTTATAATGTCCGTAAGGAATAGTTTGATAGTTATCAATTTTCAGAACTAATGGGTGCTGAAAAGCTAATTCTTTGAGTATAACATCATTAGCATCTCTGCTTTTATTTAAATACACATAATCTAAATGCCAATGGTCGCAGTTTCCTACAAGACTTGGGATGTTGCTTGCTGTAAGGCTTGCCTTATTATAAAATCTAAATTGAAATCCTTTTTTTAGGTATTTCTCTTCTGTTATGTGAATCATAACTTGATTAAAATCAGGTTCTTCTGTGTATGTATCTGTGCCTTCGGTTGCCCATACGGTTTCCCAAATTTCATTTTCTACATCGTAGAACTGCAAAACAAGAGAGTCTTGTGTTTGAGGAAAATCAACAATTCCTTGTGCTTGATAATAAAAGCTGATATACAGTGAGTCGTAGCCAGGAAAAAACAAGTCAATGGGTTTGGAGGTTAAAATATCAGCCCTATGTGCGGAGGAGTAAGAAGTTGAATAATAATTTTGCTCATTATCAATTGCATCAAAAGTTACAGTTCCAATTGATGGAGGTCTGTATGCCATTGTTCTACTTATGTTTACATTGTTATCTATCCAAATAGAATTATCAATATTAGGAAAAGTAGTAGAAAAATCGTCGAGGAATGGAAGTTCCAAAGTATCATTTTCTTTACTTAGCTCTATTTTTTCTATACTTGGACTATAACCAGCCTTTACAACCATTTCTTGCGACATTGCTACCGTAGCAAAAAGAAATGCGATAATTATTAAAGATGTTTTTTTCATTTTTTTTCAAATTTAGTTTGTAATTTTTTGAGCATTTTTAAAAATGCCTTTGCACTGTGGCATTGTTTATGTTCTGTTGCATTTTTTATTGTAAAACCATTTTTAAGAAATAATTTTGCTATATCTGGTTTGCTTAAATCTTTGTATTTTTGTCCTAATCTATTTTTTAATGTTCTATGTGGATTTGTTTCACCTTCTGGATTATTAAAAGGTCTCAAATTTCTCGTTCTTAGTATTTTTTTTAGAGTATCAGTATCTGAAAGAAACCATGCTTCTGTCATCTTTTTTACTATAAATATTTCATTTTTATCTGTTATCGTTTCCTTCTTTTTCAATTGAGTTATTAATGTTTCCTCGGTAGCAAGTTGTTCTAAGTCTTTGATTATAATTACTTTTTTTGCTTTATTTCTATTGATTAATAAATTAGTGTCTCGTTCTATTTTTCCTCCTGAATATTTAATTGCACCTGCAAGTTCAAAATTATGTTCTTCCAATAATTCTTTAAATTTTTTATTTTTAGAAGAGAAAATAACTTGTTCTGTTTCGCCGTCGTAAATAATTCCAATTTTTACCATGGCAATCCTCCCAACATATTATTTAGCCATGCTTCGTCCATTGGGAGTTCTCCTTTTTCATTCTCTTTTATAAGATACTCATCTTTATTGAATTGCGTAACTTTTGTTTTAGCATTTTCTTTTTCTACAATAATTATTTCTTGTGGTTTTAAAGCCGACACCAATGTTTGAGAATGTGTAGTAATCCAAATATAATGTCCTTTATTTTCACAAAAATATCTAAATAGTTTTACAAATTGAGTTATTATTTTAGGATTTAAGCCGTTTTCTGGTTCTTCTATACATAAAAATTGTGGTTCATTTGATTGATACAACAGAGACAAAAGTGCTATAACAGAGTAAGTTCCATCAGAAATTAACTGTCCTGTAAAAGGAGAATTTGTTTCTTTTTCAAAAATTTGTAATTCTTCTTTACTATCAAGGCTGTCTATTTTTACTTTTATCTTATCAAAACCAGGTATAAATGTATCTAATTTTATTTCAAATAGTTCTCTCTTATCTTCGTCTTTTAATATTTTACTCAAAATTTTAGTTAAATTTCCAGTATCAAACCACAATTTATCCTGAAATTTAAGTTTATTATTATTCTGGTTTGTTTTATTTATAAAAACTCTTGTAAATGATTTTATAAATTTATCATTAAATTTTTCGCTTTCTGTTTTTGTCTCAATAATTTTATTATCCTTATATTTTATTCCAAACTCTATTTTATCTTTAAATTTTAGTTCAATATTCAACGACTCTGATAGCATATTACGATTAAGCACATTTTTTTCTCCTCCAAACATTTCCACAACAGTCGCATTATTTATTATCATTGCATGAAACATAAATTCCAATGCTTCTAAAATATTCGATTTCCCACTCGCATTTGCTCCTACAAAAGCAGAAAAACGAGAAGGTTGTTTTATATTTATATCAACTAATGACTTATAATTTTTCATAACAACTTCATCAATATTAATTTTATAATCTGAACTTTCAATAAAATTAATATAATTATCAAAAGTATCGTCTTCAATTGCTTTTTTCAATTTTGCATTAGACCATTTTTCTTTTATTGACTCTTTTAAATAATATTCAGTTTCTTTTATATCATAAGTTTTAAGAAGAGTAATTATTTTATTCCAACTTATTTTTTTTGATAATTCATATAAATTTGGATAATTTCTAAATCGCTTATGAAAATTTTGCATGTGCCGAAGACTTGATACCGAGTATCCTTTTTTATTCAAGTCTGCAGATAAATTTGTTATTAAACTTTCTCCATCAAAATTACTTTTATTTTCTTTTAAAATTTCACCGATAAAATTATATTTTTCTATATCATTATCTTCGTTTTTAATAATACCTTTGACTTTATCAAAAATAGATTTATAATTTTTTTTATCCATATTATTTTTTGTTTTTATCTATTTGAGTATCGAACAATTCTATGACTTTAGAATCGATACTTATTCGAGTTTCGAACAGTTCTATGACTTTAGAATCAGAATATGTTCGAGTTTCGAACAGTTCTATGACTTTAGAATCAGAATCTATTCGAGTCTCGAACAGTTTTATGACTTTAGAATCGATATCTGTTCGAGTTTCGAACAGTTCTATGACTTTAGAATCAGAATCTATTCGAGTCTCGAACAGTTCTATGACTTTAGAATCAGAATCTATTCGAGTCTCGAACAGTTCTATGACTTTAAGAATCAGAATCTGTTCGAGTTTCTAACAGTTCTATGACTTTAGAATCGATATTTGTTCAAGTTAAGAACAGTTAGATGATTTTATCTTCTAATATTGAGTCCACTCCGACAAGTGTATTTTTGTCAAAATCAAGGCGGATACAAATTT
>JAOZQN010000088.1 GCA_029932195.1 Bacteroidales bacterium
ATATAAAGCTAAAAGAATGAGTAATTACCTGTCCAACCTTACGTGGGTAGCCCAACTTTTTGTATTGTCAATCTAAATTTGCTTAAATCATCGCCTCTTTTGTCAGACCAAGAACGAAAAAGGGACTTTACAGACGGTAGGTGGAAATGAGTTTTTATAGTTTTATCTGTATTATTATTGAGAGTTTTATTTATTTCGTTATATTTTTGTTTAAATATTTTTGCACACTCTTCAATATTTTGTGTTTCTTGATAATGTTTATATGCTTGTTTTGTGCAGTCAAAAGAACTGTTTAAAGATGCAAGCGATAGAAGATTTTCTTGCTCTTTTTCCAGCATATTTTCATATTTTGTCATTTGGCTATTAATGTCACCATCGGTAAATGAGTTTTGTAATTTTGTAAAATATACACTTGAAACGACAGCCTGTGCCACTAATATTATTGCAACAATAGCAATAACCGAAATTAAAATTTTTATCCAGATATGCTTTTTCATAATTATTTAATTTTTAAAGAATATTTGTAATTGAAGTGAAGCTGTATAATTTTGAATGTTGTTATCAGAAATTTGGAAATAATTATCAAACATTATCCTAAGTTTATGTTTGTTTACTATGTAGTTATATCCTATTCTATAATATGGCTTATCTTTTGTTTCGTCTATCATATCAATATATGTTTCATACGAAAGCACTATTTGGTGTTTGTTTATATTTAAAGCGGATAATAAATAGTATCCGTTCGCATTTTGAGCATTTAAGTTTGCATTCAGATATTCTGCTTGAAATTCTATAAATTTATTTTGAAATAAAACGAAAAAATTATATCTAAAATCTGTTCCGTTTAATGCAACGGTATCCGGAAGAAGTTTTTTTAATTTTAAATTTTCAGCTTGTCGAAAAGCAACAGAGTAGCCAAGTTTTATTTTACTTTTTGCAGGATTAAAATTTAGATTTGATTTATGAGTTACCATAAATCCGTTGTTATTAACGCGATATTCTTTAATTCCGTATCCGTTAAATAACCCTATATAAGTTTCAAAAAGTTTGCTTTTATTTTCAAATTTCATTTGCATTCCTATGTCTCTAATATCAAGTGAGCTGTTAACATATAATCTGTCAATTACATTTGCTCGTTCTATTGCAGTTATTTTATAATCAAACTGAAACATTTGCAAACTGTAAGCCGGTTTAAATTGTCCAAAATCAAACTTAAACAGTCCTGTTTTATATCCTATTTTCACGTCTTGCAGAAGGAATTTTTGTTGTTGAAAACTTGTTATTGTTGTTTGAACTTTATACGACCATTTTTCGGAAAAATCAGGTGCAGATTTAAACCAAACTTTCATTCGTCGCAAAGCAAAACCATGATTGTCATCAAAATTACTTGATGCCCTAAGTTGTGCGTATCCGTTCCATTCCGTCATATTTTGTGCATCGGCAAAACCTGCACTTGCTATTAACAGCAAAATAATTAATTTATTCTTCATAGTTAAAATGTATAGTATTACTTTCAAGCTCCCCGAAAAAGCAAAAAAATGAATTAAAAAAAGCGTGGGAACTGTAACTTATTCGTCCGTAAGGTTCTGGTAAACCTGCAACTACAAATAAGAACAGCCCACGCCATTTGGCGTGAGCATTCGTCTTATTTCTTGTAGTTGCTAAAATTTACCAGATTTTACGAACAAGAAAATAAACTAAACGCTTTTTATTATATTTTAATTTTATTATTTTACATATTTTATTATTTATTTTCAACGCACAAATTTAATTTTTTTTCAAAGAAAAAAAAATATACAAATTTTTGTAAAATCTATTTCGTTTGTTCATTTCCATTTTTGCGTTGTGCATAACAAAAAGTGTTTGTATGTGTAAAAAAATTAGCAAGCCAACTTGTTCTTGACCTTGGCAAACCTAATATAAAAAAAAAGTTCTTGTTTTTATTATTCATTTTGTTAAGAAATTAGTTTATAGATTTTTTGCAAAGATACAAAACATAAAAACATAAAACATGAAATAAATCAAGTTTTTAAAATAAAAAAAGTCAAAGTTTTAAACTTTGACTCTCTTTTAATCATCTTATTTTTAAGGTGTAAACCAATCGTGAATTGTAAATTTAAAATCGTAATTTTATTCTACCTCCCAAGTAGCACCACTATGTAGTAAATCGTCCATACATTTTATTTTTGATTGAGCTTTAATTGCCTCAATTTGAGCATGAACTGCTTCATCATAAGTCGTCAATTCTACCGAGCGGATAATTCCCAAAACAACAGGGAATTCTGGTGCTTTAAGTGAAGCCAATTGATAATGTAAAATTGGGGATAATTCATTGGCATCATGAATTAAAATATCATCTTTAGTTATGCCGTCTTCTCCTATTTTTACAATTTTCAATTTTCCTTTTTCAAGAACTAAACCTTTGTCTTTTTCTTTTCCATAAATCATTGGTTTGCCGTGTTCAACAAATAATTGACGGTCTAATTTCTCTTTTTTATCGGTTATATAACCAAAAACTCCGTCGTTAAAAATCACACAATTTTGCAGAATTTCTACAATAGAAATTCCTTTGTGTTTTTCCACCTCCATAAAAAGTGCTTGATTCTCTCGAACATTGTTATCTATTCCACGTGCAAAAAAAGTTCCTCCTGCTCCAATAACAAGTTCTCCTGGATTAAATGGTTTTTCTATCGTTCCAAAAGGCGAAGTTTTTGTTTTTAGTCCATATTCAGAAGTTGGTGAATATTGTCCTTTTGTAAGCCCGTAAATTTCGTTATTAAAAAGCACTACATTTAGGTCGATATTTCTTCTAATTTCGTGGATAAAATGGTTTCCACCAATTGCGAGTGCGTCTCCGTCGCCAGTTATTTGCCAAACACTGAGTTTTGGATTTGCTGTTTTTACTCCCGAAGCAATTACTCCAGCTCGCCCATGAATTCCGTGAAATCCGTAGGTATCCATATAATATGGAAAACGAGAAGAACAACCGATACCAGATATTATGGCAAAGTCTTCTTTTGCTATGTTCATTTCTGCCATAGCTTTTTGTATGGAGTTAAGGATTGCAGTATCACCACAACCAGGGCACCATCTCACTTCTTGGTCGCTCTTAAAATCTTTGAATGTATATTTTTTAGTTTCTGACATTTTTTTATAAGTTTTGAAGTTTTGAATTTGAGAAATTATGAATTTGAGAAATTTTGAAAATAAGGTCTAAACCAATTCAAAATTTCAAAACTTCAAAATTTCATAAATTATTTTTGATGGTTTCTTTTAATTCTACTATTGAAAATGGTAGTCCTTGAATTTTATTATATTGGCTATAATTAAATTGTGGGAAACTTGAACGCATATATTTCAAAAATTGTCCATCATTGATTTCACAAATTATAATTTTTTTAAATCCAGATAAAACTTCTTCAGTATTTTCTGGAAGCGGGAAAATATAATTAAAATGAGTAAAACTTACATCAGTTCCTTCTTCTCTAAGTTCGTGAACCGCAGTAACAAGATGCCCATAAGTTCCTCCCCAACCAACAACGAGAAGGTCGCCTTCGCTTTTGCCGTCAATTGTTTGTGCAGGAATTTGTTTTTTGATGTCTTCTATTTTTTGTTTTCTTTGGTATGTCATCACTTCATGGTTCTCAGGCACATAAGATACATTTCCTGTAATTTCCATTTTTTCCAAACCACCAATTCTATGTTCGTATCCTTTTGTTCCAGGAATTGCCCATTTTCTTATCATGCTATCGCCAATTCTTCGGTATGCTTGATAATCGTCATCTTCTTCTTCTTCAATTATATGATGTTTAATTTCAGGAAGTTCAGACATTTTTGGAATTTTCCAAGGACGTGAACCATTAGCTAAAAATCCATCTGTAAGTAAAATTACAGGAGTCATGTTTTCCAAAGCAATTTTACCTGAGTTGTAAGCATATCTAAAACAGTTAGAAGGTGTGCTTGCTGCAATTACTACTGCTGGGCTTTCACCATTTCTTCCGTAAAGAGCTTGTAGTAAATCAGATTGCTCTGTTTTTGTAGGTAGTCCAGTAGAAGGTCCACCTCTTTGAACATTTACAATAACAAGAGGAAGTTCTGTGATAACAGCAAGTCCGATAGCTTCATTTTTTAATGCAAGACCAGGACCAGATGTTGAAGTTGCTGCAAATTTTCCTGCAAATGCTGCTCCAATAGAAGTTGCAATACCTGCAATTTCGTCTTCTGCTTGGAATGAGATAGCTCCTAAATCTTTACGATTAGCAATTTCTTGCAACACTTCTGTTGCCGGAGTAATAGGATATGAGCCAAGAAACATCTGTAAACCAGACTTTTCGGCAGCAGCCAAAAGTCCCCAAGCTGTTGCTGTATTTCCGCTAATATTTCGGTAAGTTCCTTTTGAAATATTTGCTCTAACAACTCTATATGAGCGAGTTAGTTGTAAATTTAAAGCATAATTGTATCCTGCACTCAAAACGAGTTTATTTGCTTCAACAATCAAAGGTTTTTTAGCAAATTTAGTTTCAATAAATTCTTTTGTAAAATCTAACTCTCTACTAAACAGCCAATAAACCATTCCAAGAGTAAACATATTTTTACTTCGGGCTACTATATTTGGTTTTAAATCTAAATCTTTGCAAGCAACTTGTGTAAGAGAAGTTATTGGAGCTGCAATAACTTTATAATGAATTAGATACTCTCCTTCCAACGGGTTTTTATCCCACCCAGCTTTATCCAGATTTCTTTTAGTAAAACTATCTTTATCTACAATAATAATTCCTCCATCTTTTATCCAACGCAGGTTGGCTTTTAATGCTGCGGGATTCATTGCAACTAAAATATCTGCAAAATCTCCAGGAGTATTTACTTCTTCGTGTCCAATGTGTAGTTGAAATCCTGACACACCTCCAACTGTTCCTTTTGGTGCTCTAATTTCTGCCGGATAATCGGGAAATGTAGAAACTGTATTTCCCATTAATGCAGATGTTTCAGAAAATTGTGTTCCTGTCAGTTGCATACCATCTCCTGAGTCGCCAGAAAATTTGATTACGACATGGTCTTTTTCAATAATAGCTTTTTTCTTGCTCATAATTGAGTTTTATTATTAATTAATTTTTGATAAGTAGTTAGAATATAATTTTCAAGTCTTAATTTAACTAAATGGCTTATAATTAGCTTATTAATACTGAAACATAAAAACATGTAATTATGTAATTATATAATCTGCAAATTTAAAATAAAAGTTTTTTAAAATAAACAAATTAAAAGATTTTTTTTTATTTATTTTGTTTCTTAATAAAAAATGTTTTTTGATATTTTTTATCTTATTTTTGTAAAAATTAATTAAAAGAGTAACTAATAATTAATGAGTAATGAACAATGAATAATGGATAGTTTTGAGGCTGCCTGAAATACAGAGCTATACGAAATATAAAAGTGTTGTTTTTATTTGTTAAGCTAAGTAGATAGACAAATATAAACGATACTTTTTTATTTTGTATATGCTTATTATCAAGCATGAACCAATCATAAATCGTTAATTTAAAATTGTCAATCTACTTACTTATAAAGTAGTATGATAAAAGTTTTTTAAGAATAAAATAATAATATTCTGATTATCAGGTGCAAACCAATTATTCATTATTAATTGTTCATTATTAATTATTAATTTGCTTACAAAATTTAACACAATTAAATTAGATGAAAGAAAGAATAGCAGTATATTGGGATTTTGATAATATTCATATTTCTGTTTGCAGTTCGCAACTTGGGAAAAAGTGGACAGATAATTATGAGAACAGGAAAAAGATACAGCCAGAAACTATTGATATTGATGCAATTATGGATTATATTTCGTCGCTTGGCGAGGTTAATATTAATAAGGCGTATGCAGAGTGGAGTTTGTTTGGAAAATATAGCAAAAGTTTACAAAACTACTCAATAGATTTAATCCAACTCTTCCCTCGTGGTTCGCACATGAAAAATGGGGCAGATATTCGTATGGCAATTGATGTAGTGGAAGATATGCACTTTCATTCACATATAGACAAAATTATTATTCTTGGAGGTGATAGCGATTATATTGCTCTTGCACAGAAAGTTAGACAAAAAGGAAAACAAATAGTTGGCATTGGAGTAAAAGAGACTACTAATCCATTCTTAATCAAGGCTTGCAATGAGTTTAAAATATATTCCAGCCTGATAGCAAAATCGTCGGGATTTTCTAAAATAAGAATAGACAAACAGAAAACAGACAAACAAAAAACAGACGACATCAACGATGTTAAAAAATTACTAATAAAAGCAATAAGTGCACTTATAAGTAAAACAGACGAAGAATATGCTAAAAAATCGGCAATAAAACCAATGATGATTCGCCTTGACCCTTCTTTTGATGAGTCAAACTATAATTTTAAAACTTTTGCACTATTTTTAGATAATTTTAAAAATATAATAATAATAAAACCAGAAAAATATGACCACCATATCTTCTTAAAAAGTAATAAAAATTTATCGTTAAAAGCAGATAACCAAAAGACAGAGAAAGGAGTTCTTTTAATAGATTATTATAGGAGTATTGTGAAAACGCAAAAGATTAATCTTTTAGAACCTAAAAAATTAAGAAAATTTCTTATAAAATCTTTTGATATTTTGAATGGTAGAACTATGAATCACGAAAATTTTGAAGATTTTTATGACACAAAAAAATTTAGTATTCCTTCAATTGAAATTTCTAAAAATAATGTATCAAGAATAATCCGTCTTTTGAAACGAACAGATGCTCTTGTTTCCATTAAAAGTAAAGAGGAACATAAATTTGAACTTAATAGTTCTATAAAATCTCCCGAAGAGTTAATAAAACATGTTTTTAATGAATTAGTTATAATTATAAAAAGCAAATTGAAAAAGAATGAAATTCTTAATTACGAAATAATTTACAATCTTTTTTACGAAAACGACAGTTATGAAGATGAGTTTGCTGAAATTGTTAAGAAAAACGATGACTTGCCTTTTTAAATAAAAAATACCAAAACAAAGAAATAGAAATGTTACTAAGTCCCTTGCGAGACATTAGTAACGTTTTTGGTTCACATTGTTTCTTTTTTTAAGGAAATAACCATATTGTAACATTAATTTTCATCAACTATAATTATGAAAAAACATCCATTTCTCATATTATTATTTGTTTCTTCCTGTAAACCAAGCAATTAAAAAACACTTAGAATGAAAACAAAAAACATTATTCTTTTAATTTTACTGATTATAACGTATTTTGTTGAAAAATATAAATAAATCATGGAAAGAATTACAACCAATTAATCAACAAGTGTTGATAGACATAACAGAAGATGTGAAAGAAGCAAAAACTGCAAGTGGAATTATTTTACCAGATAATGCCAAAGAAAAACAAAAAATAGGTAAAGTAACAGCAATTAATAATATTGAAAAATCCAGAAATAGCAGTAGGAGATAATGTTATGTATAAAGAATTTACGGGAACAGAAGTAAAATTTGAAGGCAAAAAATATTTGCTAATCCCTTATGCTGACATTTTGGCAAAAATTGTAGAAACGGATATCACAAAAAATGTAGAGACGTGCCATGTGGCACGTCTTTTTTATATCCCAAAAGATATTTTATATCTTTTTTTTGTGATATTTTTAATTTTTAAAATAAAATTAAGTATCTTTGAAAAATAACGGCTACTAACGTAAAGTTAGATGTTTTTTTTATTCAACACTTACTAACGTCCCGTAGGGACTTAGTAACGTGTTGCCATGATAACCAGACTTTTTCAGTCTTACGTAGGTAGCTAAAATAACTAAACCTTAAAAAATAAAATTATGAAAAAAATTACAATAATAATTTTGGTAGCAATATTATTTTTACAAATAGCAGAAGCACAAGAAACTGGCTGTGTTAGTGGTAATTGTGATGATGGAAAAGGAACTTATGTTTTTAAAAGTGGAAATAAATATGTAGGAAGTTTTAAAGATGGAATGTTTAACGGCAAAGGAATTTATACCCGCACAGATGGAACAAAATATGAAGGAGAATATAAAAATGACCTAATGCAAGGTAAGGGAACTTATTACTATTCAGATGGTTCTAAATATATTGGAGATTTTAAAAATGGAAATATGCACGGAGAAGGAACTTATTATTTTGTGAGTGGTTCAAAATATGTTGGTGAATTTATTGATGATAATTTTAGTGGAGAAGGAACATTTTTTTATGCCGATGGAGATAAGTATAAAGGTGAATGGAAAAATGGATATAGAGATGGAAATGGTAAAATGACCTATAATTCAGGTGAATATTACGATGGTTCTTGGTATGAAGGTATGAAACATGGTTCGGGAAAATATAAATTTTCTAATGGACGATTTTTTGAGGGCGACTATCGTTTTGATTTACGAAATGGAGAAGGAACAGTAACCACCAAAACATACACATACACAGGTGATTGGATAGATGGAAACAAGCATGGAAAAGGTAAGTTAGAATATAAATCGGGAAGTAAATATGTAGGAGATTTTGAAAATAACTTTTTTCATGGAAAAGGAACATATACAAGTTACAATGGCGACACCTATACAGGTGATTTTGAGTATGATAAATACTCTGGAACAGGAGAATTTCGCACAACAGAAGGAAGCGTTTATAAAGGTGAATTTAAAAATGATTTATTTAATGGAAACGGAGAATATGTTGATTACAATGGAAGTAGATATGTTGGAGAATGGAAAAATGGAAATAAAGATGGCAAAGGAAAATACACAAGCTACACTAACAGCGTTTACGAAGGCGATTTTGTAAACGATAAAAAACATGGCAAAGGTGTCTTTATTACAAGTGATGGAGACAAATTTGAAGGCGATTTTAAACAAGGTTTATTTAATGGCACAGGAAAAATAGTTTATAAAGATGGAGGGAGTTACGAAGGTGGATTTAAAGATAATCTTTATGATGGACAAGGAACATATACATTTTCAGAAGGAAGCAAATATAATGGTGAGTGGAAAAAAGGAAATCAGCATGGAATAGGTGTATATATTTCTACAGACGGTTGGAGATATGAAGGCAGTTGGAAAGATGGACGAAAACACGGAGAAGGAAAATACAGAGACAAAAATGGACAAGAAAAAAAAGGTATTTGGCGAGAAGACGAACTTTATCGTGAAACTTAAAAACACCAAATAAAAAAACTGATTACTTAATTTAAAGTAATCAGTTTTTTATTAATTTCAAAAAAATCTATTTTTTAAAACCACCATAACGTTTTTTAAATTTATCTACTCTACCAGTAGAGTCAATTAATTTAGTTTTTCCAGTATAAAAACCGTGAGAAGTGTTTGAAATCTCTAATTTGAATAATGGATATTCTGTTCCGTCTATTTCAAGAGTCTCTCTTGTTGGAGCTGCTGATCTTGTGATAAATACATGGTCGTTAGAAATGTCTTTAAATGCTACAAGTCGGTAGTTTTTTGGGTGAATTTTCTTTTTCATTGTTGTAAAATTTTATATTATTTTTGTTTTTATTTTATACACTGCTTTTAAAATTAGTCTGCAAAGTTATAAATTCCTACTAATTATCCAAAAAATAATTAGATAAACTTTTATTTATTTTAAAATATCAAAATAATTTTAATACCCTTTCTAACGAATTTATAAGATTTAGTTCGGTTTCTATTTTCAATAATAATGTTTCTATATCAGGTAAAAATGGTTTTAGTTTGATAAACCAACTTATTTTATTAGGGTTTATTGCTTGTATCTCAAAAATTATATGTTCATTATTGGAAATAAAAATAAGTTTCTTTTCAAATTTTCCAGAATCTACTTGCTTTTTCCATGTGGATATATTTTTCGCAAAACTTTTGTATATATCCTTGGAAATAACTGTTTTATAGCGTCCAGTAAATGTTCTGGAATTAACAATAACCCAAACAGTTAAGTTTTTAGACACAAAATTTTCATCATCGTCAAAATATAGTTCTATTTTTGAGAAATTATCATCAATTTTTATAATCCTGTTTTGTTTTTTCATCTGTAAATAAGATTGACTATTTATTTTATCGCATTCCAACCTTGTGCTGTAATAGGCACTTTCACACCATTTTCAGAAATTAAATCTATCTGATTTTCGTGTTTTGTTATATGCCCAATAACTGATACTTGTGGATATTTTTTAATTTTTTCATAATCACTAAGTGGGATTGTGAAAAGCAGTTCGTAGTCTTCGCCTCCGTTCATGGCACTTATAGTTGGTTCAATACCAAGCTCATGGGACATTTCTATTGTCTGTTTGTCAATTGGCAATTTATCTTCATAAATTTCGCAGCCTTTTTTAGATTTTTTGCAGATATGCAAAATTTCAGACGAAAGTCCATCTGAAATATCTATCATTGAAGTTGGTGTAATGTTTTTATCTGCAAGTAGTTCTATAATATCTTTTCTTGCTTCTGGTCTTAGTTGCCTTTGTATAATATATTCGTTTCCTCTAAAATCGGGTTGAATTTCTGGTGTTTTTGCAAAGATAGATTTTTCTCTTTCCAATAATTGTAAACCCATGTATGCTGCTCCTAAGTCTCCACTAACACAAATTAAATCAGTCTCTTGTGCAGTATTTCGGTAAACAGCCTTCCCTTTTTCTACTTCGCCAATTGCGGTAACACTTATAAAAAATCCTAATTTTGACGACGAGCTATCGCCTCCAATTAAATCCACTCCGTAGGCTTCGCAAGCATTGTGTATTCCTTTGTAAATTTCGCTCAAAGCCTCGTAAGAAAATTTGTTTGAAAGTGCAAAAGAAACTGTAATTTGTTTTGGCACAGCATTCATCGCATAAATATCTGATAGGTTGACAACCACAGCCTTATATCCAATATATTTTAACGAAGAATATGTTAAATCAAAATGTATGCCTTCTACGAGCAAATCTGTTGTTATAACTGTTTCTTTATCAGAACTATCAATAATTGCAGCATCGTCTCCAACGCCTTTTATTGTGCTTTTATTTTTTATTTTGAAATCTTTGGTTAACTCGTCAATTAACTTAAATTCACCAAGTTCCGAAAGTTTTGTAAGTTTTTGTTTCATAAATTAATAATGTAAGAATTATAAAATGTAAAAAGATGCTTCAAAAAATAGATTGATTTATACTAACAGGTTTTAAACGAAAAAAAACTAATATGTTGTATATTAGCTTAGAACAAACAATTTTTTGCTATATTCCTCTATCAAACTCCAAAAATAATACAATTTTCCAAAAGAAAAAATATTTTTTTAAGATCTTTTTTTAAGATTTGTAATCATTAAAATTATTTCGCTTCTTTTCAGATTTTTTTCTTTTTTAATCTCTAATTTTTAGGTAAGATGAGACTTAAAAAAAATGGATACATTTTAACTATATGTTTGCTCTTTTTGATAATTGTAAAATATTAATTTTCAGAGTGCTACACCTTTGCAATAATTTTATATTGTTTTTAAAATTTAAAACTGTAACTTATTGATGGGATAATTGGGAAGAGTGATTGTTGGTAAAGTTTCCATTCTCGTTTTTCGTATCTCATGTAATAATAATATGGATTTTGACGGTTGTAAACATTGTAAATGCTTATTGTCCAAGTTCTTGATCCTCGTTTGGTTTGCTTTTCAAAATTTGCTCCTAAATCTAAATGATGAAAACTACGCATTCTGCGAGAATTACGGTCTTCCCAAATATAGACATCATCGTTGTAAACAAAATCTAAGCTACCTTCCCAGCCATCGCTGTCGTTTATAATTGGATATTTGCCACTTGGGAGTGTAAATGGGTAGCCTGTGCCAAAGACCCAAGTGCCTGAAATATTAATGTTTTTACTTATTTTATAATTAAGAACTAAACTCAAATCGTGTTTGCGGTCGTATTTAAAAGGGTAACGATTTCCATTATTGATGTTATCAAATTGTCGGTCTGTTTTTGAGTATGTGTATGCTATCCAGCCAGTTGCTTTGCCATGTTTTTTTTGTATCAATAATTCTACTCCGTAAGAAGTTCCATTTCCTGCAGTTTCTATTTTATCCTCCCAGTTTTGCGAAGCTCCTTGATAACTAATTCCTTCTTTGTAGGCTATTAGATTACTTAATTTTTTATAATAAGTTTCTACACTAAACTCTATTTTATTATTATAAATTGATTTGTAAATTCCCAAAGCAAATTGATGTGCTTCTGATGGTTTGGCAACTGAGGTCGCTGGCACCCAAATATCTACTGGCATACTTACAGTGCTACTTGTTAGTAAATGAACATTTTGCTTGGTTTTGGTGTAAGATGCTTTTACCGATAAGTTTTTATTTAGCGAAAGTCGGTTGAGAATACGAGGCTCGAACGAAGTAAAATAATCGTTATCAACAAAATAGTTAGACATTCGCAAACCTATGTTTGTTGTAAACTTATTGCCTATTTTTAACTCATTTTCAAAATAGTAGGTGTTTTCTATTGCCATAATTGGCTTATTACCAACATTATTATTGTTTTTGATAGTATCATTTATTTTATAAACAGAATTTGATATTCCCGGATTAAAACTATGAATTGTAAAATCTGTTCCTGTTTTTATTTTATAAAAATCACGGACAAAATAATCAAATTCATACTTCAAACTCAAATCGTTTATTCCCGTATTGTAGTTATAATTTATGTATTCTGTTTCTTGGTCTGTTTTGTTGGTATAAGAAAAATCAGAAACATATCGGTAGCGTGTGTATGCAAAGGTGAGATTAGAAAAAATTTTTGGCGAAAATACTTTGTTCCAACGGATTGCAGTCATTAAATTTCCCCATTTTAAAGAATAAAGAGCTTTTTCGGGGCTACCGATAATTTTATCACTAATTTTGAATTGCAAATTATCGTCTCCATTATAAAAACTAAAATATATACGATTGTTTTTATTTATTTTATGATTGTATTTTGCATTTATATCATAAAAATTATAACCTACCGACATATCTTGCAACAAAACTCTCATTAGTGGCTGATATACAACTCCCCACAAAAAACCACGTGCCGAAAACATAAACGAACTTTTATCTTTTTTGATGGGACCGTCTAAATAAATTTTGGAAGTAACGGAGCTGATAGTAAAATTACCCGATAGTTTTTTCATATTTCCGTCTTTCATTCTAACGTCCATAACAGACGAAAGCCTACCACCATAGCGAGCCGGAAAACTACCTTTTATTAGCGAAACGTCATTGATAGCCTCTGTGTTAAAGATAGATACAAAACCACCCAAGTGGTTTACATAATAAAGTGGAACATCATCGAGTAGGATAAGATTTTGATCGGGACTGCCACCACGAACATACAATCCGCTACTGCCTTCGTTACCTGATTGAACACCAGGCATAAGTTGAAATGCTTTCATCAGGTCGGATTCTGCTCCAATGGTTGGGATAAGGTTTAGCTGTTTTACAGGAATTTCTAAATTTCCCATTTCGTTGTTGCGGTCTATACTGTTGGCATTTATTACCACATTATTTATCAAAACTCCCGCTTGGAGTTCAAAATTGATAACTTCATTTTCAGTTAAAAATATTTTTCGTATTTCGGGATTGTAACCAATAAATGATACCGATATTTCTACCGTATCTTGTGCAGGAAGTGTGAGGCTAAAAAATCCGTAGCTATTTGTTTGCACTCCTTTTTGCTGTTGTGTGGCATAAATATTTGCTCCAATAAGATATTCACCTGTTTCTTTATCAGACACATATCCGCTAATTGTGCAATTTTGTGAATTAGCAAATAAACTAAAAGAAATTATTATTATTACTAAAATTAGGTTTTTAATCTTCATTTTTCTAATTATAGATATTTATACAAAAATAAATGACACTTTGTTATTTTGGAACATTGTTTTTAAGGTGGAAAAAAATTAAAAACTCAACATTTAAAACTAAAAAATTATTGAATAGTATCTATAAAAGTGGTGTAGCCTGCAAAAATTCCGTAGCCGTTTTTTATATTAGAAAACATTTGCACTGGATCGCCAATTCCGTTCCAAATATCGCTATCCTGATTTTCTTGATGAATTATCAACTTCTTTTTGTATTTATAATAATCCTCACTTACAGAACGAACTGCCACAATTAGTTGGTAATCTGTTATTAAATATATTTGTGTCTCGTTGTAACTGGTGGTGGACTCTGGCAATAAATAGTTGATATTTAGAGTATAAGTTTGCCCGTTGAAAAGCTCGTCGCTAAAAGGAAATGTGTGAGGATAGTAATCAAGTAAGCCTTCATTTTTGAGAACAATATCTTGACTTTGTGGAACTACTGTTTTTATGTGATAGCTTGTATCAATTTCTGCTAATTCTGTGCTGTCTAACCACCAAACATTGGAATAGTCCAATTTATAATATGCAAAAATTGTAAACTCATAGTAATTATCTATTTCAGAAGGGTCGTCTATTGTTATATCTAATTGATGTAAATATTTTCCATCTTCGCCAAACATAACACTGTCTTGTTTTGTTAGATTTGTTATTTGAACTGGTTGGGGAATTTCATTAATAGCAGATACAACTGGCAAATCTTCTGATGATATTTCTATTTTGTAAACCGTGTTATAATCTGCCTTGTAGTTGCTTGGCGAAGTATAAAAACCGTCAGAACTGTGAGTTAGGTTTTCTACAAATTGGTTGTCGGCAAACAGTTTGCAAGTAGCATTTGTTATTTTGTGCGAAACGCTATCGTTAAAGCTACTTGTTTGGTTTACATTTACAACAAAAGAGCTATCTTTTGTAAACAAACAACTTACGGCAATCAAAGGTTCGCTGTTGGGAAATTCTATTTCTAATTGTTTGTAGCAAGAAGATAGTAATAAAACAGATAGTAATAAAAATAAGAGATGTTTTTGTTTCATTGTTTAGAATTTTACGCCAAAACTAATTTTAGACGAAAAAGTTTGTATATAATATCTATAAGGATAATATTCGTAATCAAAAGATAGAGCTATAAAAGTATTATTATTAAAAAGATATTTTAGGTTTCCTGTTAAAAAAACTGCAGTATGAAAAATACCTGCATCATATTTTACATTCAAATATTCTATATCTGTGGGATTTTTTATGGGTAAGGAAATTAAGAAAAAAGATTCAGAAATTCCTGCTCCAGTATTTAATTCAGACCTCAAAAGTATTGACTGCCAAGTGTTTAACGAAGTTTAATCAATATTTCACCCAATAATTCAATTTTAAGGCACTGAGATTGGCGTATATGTTTTATTTTGTTGTTTTTTTATGAGTATGGCAAGTATAGGGCTTAAATCAAAACGTCCAGTTATTGTTTTACTTGCTGATACATAGAGGTTTAGTCTGTTTT
>JAOZQN010000615.1 GCA_029932195.1 Bacteroidales bacterium
TAGAACTGAAAATTTGGCGAGGCGAAAAATATCATCAAAAAGGACTGGAGCAACTCAGCAACTATCTTGATGATTATTCTCTTAAAAAAGGATTTTTACTTATTTTTAACTTTAATAAAAATAAAGAATTTAAAGATGAGATTATTAATTTTAAAGAAAAAGAAATTTTTGCTGTATATACTTAAAAAAATACCATTTTAAATAAAATTTTTGTTATCTTTGTGTAATATATAATTGTAAAAATGAAATATAATGAAGACTAAATCTGAAAATCAGAAAGTTAGAATAAAATCTTTAGAGCTGAAAAATATAAAAAGGTTTGAAGATATAAAGATTAACTTCGATAAGAAAGTAACTTGTATTATTGCAGAAAACGGGATAGGAAAAACCACAATTCTTAGTTCGCTTGCAATTGCTATTTGCGGAGTTGATTCTAATACCATTATAAAAAACAATAATTATAATGCATACGAATTAATTAGAGAACAATTGATGCGTATTAGAAATATTAATATTGACGAAATAGATTTAAGAAATAGTAAAAAATATTCAAAATCGGGATTTATAGAGCTAGACTACGAAATAGAAGACAATTATAAAAATAAGATTAATTTTGAAAATACCGAATCTATCACTGGTATTTTAGTTAACGACAACCAAAAAGAAGAAACATTCTCTTTTGGAATAAATACCACCGAGTCGGGAAACGAATTTAAAACTCTAATTATTGGATTTCCACAAGGACAAGTTAGAAACAAGGCAAAAGATTTGAAATTTGCAAACAATAAATATCCCAATATTAGCGATGTTTATCCACTGATTACAGGGGCAGTAGAAGATAAACTCTATTCTTTTACAAAATGGATAAATCAAATATATTCTAAAGATAGTCAAAATATTGATAACAAAATAATTGTTGCTATTTTTAAAATAATTTCCAAAATAGTTGAAAGTAATAATGACTCGGCAGTAACTTTGCAGTCCATAAAATTTGATGATAACAGCGACCCCGTTCTTATAGTAAAAACGACAGAAAATCCAGAAGGAATTTCAATAGAGCTTCTTAGTCAAGGACTTGCAAATGTTTTTACTTGGATAGGGCATTTTGTGAAACGAATTTTTGAGGCATATCCAAACACGCAAAACGTGTCTGATGTTAATGCAATTTTAATTATTGATGAGATTGATAAATATCTTCACCCAAAATGGCAAAAACGTATTTTAAAAGTTTTACTCGAAGTTTTTGAAAACACACAATTTGTTATCACAACACATTCGCCACTAATTTTGGACGGACTGGAAAAAGGGCAGGTGGCACATATAAAATTTGATGGTAACAGAAAACCTTTTGTAGAATATAATAACGATTTTAATATCTGGGGCTGGGAATATCAAGATATTTTGGAACGTTGGATGATAAAATCCGACCCCTACGAATATAACTTAAATGAAGAAGAAATAAAATTAGAGATTTTAATAAAAAATAAAGCCTCACAAAAAGAGATTACTATTTTAGAAGAGAAAATTTTTAAAATAAAAGAAAGTTATGCAGGAAAAGATCCGCTGAATCAATTTAAAAAAGAACGTTTGCAACGTGAAGAAGAATTAAAAGAAAAAAATATAGCTCTCAAAAAAATTATCACGGAACTTAGAAAAGAAAACAAAAAATTGAAAAATAAGTAGTAAGTAATTAATAATGAACAATGAATAATTTTGCGGATACTTGAAATACAAGGCTATACGAAATTATAGAAGTTTCGTATTTATTTGCTCAACCAAGGATTGTTCGTGAAAATATTACTCTAAATTTATTTTATTTTAGTAGTTTATGAGTTCAAGTATTGAATATTAAAAAATAGACAAGCTCTTATTTAGTCTCTTAATCCTGAAATCGTTGTTTTTTTTGGCATAATATTATTCAAAACTTTTCCAGCTTGTCTGGCTTAGGATTTTATAAACATTACATTTTTTTCATGAATAAACCCTGCTTGTTCAACTAAGTAGTCATACAAACGTTTCTTAACAATTATTTTTGATTTATTTATTTTCAGGTGTCCACTAATTGTAAATCGTAAATCTCCTTTTACTCAATAACTTCCATAATTTTTTCTACTTCTTCTTCTGTCTTGTGCAATTTATTTTTACAGAAATCAAACAATTCCGATGCTCTTTTTATTTTTATAGAAAGGTTATCAACATCTAACTCGTCGTTTTCTATCTCCTCAATTATTTGATTTATTTCGTCAACTGCTTCTACGTAGTTTTTTATTTTTTTCTTTGCCATTTTTTATAAATTTTGAAGTTTTGAAGTTTTGAAATTTTGAAATTCTGGACGCTTTGCGTTTTTCAAAATTTCTTAATTTCAAAAATTCAAAAATTAAAGAGTTGCTCCCACAATTCCTGTATCGTTGAATAATGTTGTTGTTTGGATTTTATTTTTCAGGTCTAAATACGTTTCAAATTTATTATAATCCTTGCTAATTCCTCCGCCAAGAATTATTAAATCGGGATTTATAAGTGCATTTATTTCTAGCAAATATTCGTTTAAACGTTTTGCCCAGATTTCGTAAGATAAATTCTCACGTGTTTTTATTGAAGCCGCACAATATTGCTCGCCAACTATTCCATTCTTTATTTTTAACTGACCGAGTTCAAGATTTGGTATAAGTTCTTTTTTATAAATAGCTGCACCAATGCCAGTTCCAAGAGTTAATAATAATTTTGTGCCTTTAAAATCTTTGGCTTTTCCGAACTTAAATTCAGCCATTGCAGCGGCATCGGCATCGTTCATTATTGTTGCCTTGCAATTTGTTTTAGCTTCTATTAATTTAGATAAATCTTTGTTAATAAAATCATTACCAATATTTGTAGCCGTTTTTACCACACCATTTTGCACTACCGAAGGAAACCCGCAACCAATTTCGCCAGTCCATTCAAAATGATTTACAATTTGTTGGACTATTTCTAAAAACCTATTTGACGAAAGTTTTTCTGCTTTAACAATGTAAACATCAGAAGCAAGTTGCCCTGTTTCGGTATTTACTATTGCCGATTTTAGGCTTGCTCCTCCAACATCTATTCCTAATTTTTGCATATGTATATTGTTAAAATACTCTATTTCTAATTAATTTTATTGTAATTATATAAACCACAAAATTAAATATTTTTTAATATTATATAAATTAAAATGGTCTTTTTTGTTTTTATTACAGAAAACTTCTAAAAACTCAAATATCAAGGCTTTCAAAATTTTTAAGATTTGAGTAATACAGAGATTTGGCTTTTTAGAAGTCCCCTACAATGAAGTATTTTAAAACTTCGTTTTCCTTTACTTAAATGTAAGATTATTTCTTTTTTTATTATATCTTTGTCTAATATCTACATTGATTCTCTTTTTAGTGAAATTTTTGTTTACAATATTAAAAAAAAAGTTAAATCATTTGAGTGTGTAACATATTGGGGCGTTACATGTTACAACAGAATCCGTAGAGACGTGATTTATCACGTCTTCATGTAGAGATATATTACGTTTATT
>JAOZQN010000089.1 GCA_029932195.1 Bacteroidales bacterium
CACGATAACTCAAAAACACGACAACTCAAAAACTAAAAACACGATAACTCAAAAATACGATAACTCAAATGAACTACCACACACCAGCATTATTGAATGAAACAATTGAAGGACTTGATATAAAGCCAGATGGAATTTATATTGATGTTACTTTTGGTGGCGGTGGACATTCGTCGGAGATATTGAAGAGATTGGATAATGGAAAATTAATTGCCTTTGACCAAGATATTGATGCACATAAAAATACGATAAAAGATGAGCGATTTACACTCATTCAAGCGAATTTCAAATATCTACAAAATTTTCTGAATTATCATAAAATAGAAAAAGTAGATGGAATTTTAGCAGACTTGGGAGTTTCCACTCACCATTTCGATATGCCAGAACGAGGATTCTCGTTTCGCTTTGATTCTAAGTTAGATATGCGAATGAACACCGATGCAAGTTTTGATGCCCGACACCTTATTAATATATACACAAAAAAAGAGTTGTTTGTTATGTTCAAAAAATACTCTGAAATCAAGAATGCAGGCAAACTTGTTGAGGCAATTATCACCGCAAGAAAAGAGAAGGAAATTGTTACAACAACCAACTTGGTAAAAGCTATTGAAGGTTGTGTTCCTAAAAGAATTGAAAATAAATATTTGGCAAAAGTTTTTCAAGCACTACGGATAGAGGTAAATAATGAGATTGAAAATCTGAAAATATTTTTAAATCAAGCCGTAAAATTTTTAAAAGACGATGGACGATTTGTCGTAATAAGTTATCACTCGTTGGAAGACAGACTTGTAAAGAATTTATTTAGATCAGGAAATTTTGAAGGAAAGCAAGAAAAAGACATTTATGGAAATATAATTTCACCAATAAAACAATTAAACAGAAAGGTTATAGTGCCAACAAAACAAGAAATAGAAGAAAATAATCGCTCTAGAAGTGCCAAAATGAGAATAGGAATGCTAAATAAATAATTGCAAAATATTCACGGGGTGACTTTAAGTCACCCCGTGAATAGAAAATCATGCAAATCCTAAAATCCTAATTAATCAAGGTAAAAAGATGAAAGAAGTATTAAAAACAATAATTGATGGAACTATTCTGACTAACAAGTCGGTAATGAAACAAATACCATTTATTATTTTTCTTGTAGGGTTAGCATTGGTTTCTATAACTAACAGAAATTACTCCGAACGAAAAATAAACGATGTAAGTGATTTACGACAAGAAGTGCGAGAATTACGAGCCAATTCTATAACAATAGCATCTGAATTAATGGAAATTAGTAAACAAACAACAATTTTTGAAGAAGTAAAAAAGCGAGGAATAAATTTGCAAGAAGCAAAAGCACCTCCAATGAAAATTATTATTGATGATAAACACAAGAATAATAATCAATAAAGAAAACTGCACAAAAAATTGTTGATATTTCAAATATCACACTTATAAATAATATTTCATTTTCCTGAAAATGTCAAAAAAAGAAAAAATAAGAGAACAAATAAGTTTCAGATTAACGATAGTCTATTTATTTATAGCGGGATTTTCGCTGTTAATAGTTGGACAAATAATTTATTTGCAAAATTTCAGGAAAAAAGCATTAGAGGCACAAGCACAAACAACTAATTTTAAGATAATTGAGGCAAGTAGAGGAGATATTCTGGCAATTGACGGAAGAGTTCTTGCAACCTCTGTTCCTAAATATAAAATTTTATTAGATACACAAGTTGAACATTTAACAGACTCAATCTTTCTTGCAAATATTGATAGTCTATCTACTTGCTTATCAGAACTTTTTAAAGATAGAACAAGGGAAGAGTATATTGAAAAATTAAAGACTGCAAGAGAGACAAAAAATAGATATTTATTATTACAAAAGGACGTGTCATTCAGAGATTTACAGATAATAAAAACATTTCCAATATTAGAACTTGGTAGATTTAAGGGCGGATTAATTACCGAAGAAGAATTTACACGAACTTTGCCACACGGATACCTCGCAAGACGCACAATTGGCTACAAACAAGAGGATAACAGAAAAGTTGGTATTGAAGGGGCTTTCGATGAATATCTTTCTGGAAAAGATGGCTATAAACTGATGCAAAAAATTTCGGGAGGCTCATCAAAGGAACTTAGCTACAAAAATGCAACCGAGCCAACCAACGGAATTGATATTATTTCAACTATTGACATAAACATCCAAGACATCGTAGATAAAGCATTGAGGAATAGACTAATAAGGCACGATGCGGAGTATGGAGTAGCAATTCTAATGGACGTAAAAACTGGTGAAATTAGGGCAATTGTAAATCTAACAAAAGAGTCGGATTCGGTTTATGTAGAGGATTTTAACTACGCAATTGCACGGCTTTATGAACCTGGTTCTACTTTCAAATTGGCTTCAATGCTTGTTTCCATAGAAAAAGGTGGTGTAGAACTTGATGAAATTATTGATACAAAATCTGGGATTCTTAAAATTGGAGATTTTTATATAAAAGACCATAAGCGAGGTGGTTATGGTAAAATTTCTTTTCAGGAAGTTTTTGAACACTCGTCTAATATTGGCGTTTCGTTGGTTGCCAAAGAACAGTTTGAAAATAGACCAGAAGAATTTTTGGATAGACTCTATTCTATTGGTTTTGGTGATAAATTAGGTATAAAATTAAAGGGTGAAGCCAAGCCAGAGGTAAAATATCCAGATGACAATAATGGACGACTTTGGTCAGGGGTTTCGCTTATGCAAATGGCTCAGGGTTACGAACTTAAAGTAACACCCTTGCAAATTTTGTCCTTATATAATTCAATTGCAAACAATGGAAAAATGTTACAACCAATTTTTGTAAAAGCATTTAGAGAACATGGCGAAATTACCAAAACTTTTAAGGCAAAGACCTTAAACTCATCTATTTGCTCGAAAGAAACTTTGGCAAAAGTAAAAATCATGCTCGAAGGTGTGGTGGAACGAGGAACTGCCGCCAAATATGTTAAATCGGAGAGTTTTAAAATTGCTGGAAAAACAGGAACTTCTGAAATTGCTGTAGGAACAACAGGTTATCATTCCGAAGAGGGTGTTTTTAATAATGCTTCTTTTGCGGGATATTTTCCTGCCGACAACCCAAAATATTCGTGCATAGTCCTGATTAGCAAACCAAGACGTTTTTCTGCTTATGGAGGTTCTGTTGCTGGTCCAGTTTTTAAAGAAATTGCAGAAAAACTGTATGCCACTGATTATGAGATGCAAAACAGAAAAGTTTTTGATGTGGAAAATTTACCAGATACAACTTTATTGCCTATTTCTAAATATGGAAATAAAAATTTGTTGAATACAGTTTTTTACAGCTTAAATATTTTAACAAAAGGCGAAGTAAAAACAAATAGTAATTGGGTAAAAACCTCAGTAGATGATACAAAAATAGCATATATAAAATTAGAATTAGAACAAAATAAAGTTCCAAATGTTTTTGGAATGGGAGCAATGGATGCAGTTTTTTTATTGGAAAACAGAGGTTTAAAAGTTATCCTCAAAGGCAAAGGAACTGTTAGAAAACAATCAATTCCACCGAGTAGAGATATTAAAAAAGGCGATAAAATTGTGATTACTTTGGAGGTCTGAAAAAGTGATTTGAATTTGTCCCACAGCTTGTGAGACAAATTCAGGTAATGTTGTGTGTAATGCAACGAATATTAAAATAGAACTTAAAACAATAATTATGCACAGAGATAATAATATTTTTTATAGAGCTGTAAAAAAAGATGAGAATCATACAACAGATTTATTTTGTAACTTGTTGAAATATGATTTCATCAGAGATTATTTGTTGAAATTCTTCAAGTTACCAGTTGAAAATCTTGAATATGAGAACATTGATACACAAAAAAAAATAGAAGAAAATAAAAAAGAACCTGATATAACTATAAAGAACAAAGATATTTATTGCTTTTTTGAAATTAAAGTAAAAAACTCACAATTGCAAAGTAGTCAAATAAATGAATATCTATCTGAATTAGAGAAAGAAGAAAAGAAATTAATGATTTATTTAATTCCAGAAAATTATAACTTTAAAAATGAAATAAATAAAGGAATAAAAAATAAAGACTATGCTAAAATATATTACTGGGAAGATTTTATAAGATATATCGAAAATTCAGATTTGCCACAAAGTAATATTCTAATTTCGGAATTTATTGCTTTTTTAAAGAGTGTATTAGGCAAACAAGATTTATCATTAACCTTAAATTTAGAAGAAATGGCTTTATTCCAAAATCCCAAAGATTTAATTATAGCAAAAAGTTTACTTGATAAGTTATATAAAATTATTGATGAAAGTGTAAAACAGGTTGACGCAAAACTACAAAACAAAATCTCTAATACTATTAAATATGATGATGAAAATCAATACGGAGTAATGTTTAAAGATAAAGAAAACCAAAATTTACTGTTTTTTGCCTTATGGTTTGGTGTTTATAATAGAAATAATGATTGTAGTGATTATTTATTTTGTTATGGTATTGGAGATGAAACAAGTGATGAACCTTTTATTGATAAATATGTTAAACGATTTAAAGAATTTGGTGTAAATGAATGTGCGGGTTCAAAAGGTTGGCAAATAAAAAACTTTGATAAATATGATTTAGCCATAGACAAAGAAAATGAACTAATCGAAAATATTTCAAAAAAACTTATTTATACAATAGAAAAGCTATTAAAGCCAAATTCGGTCAGATATGAGTAATTGTCTAATATACAATATAATAGAAATTCTATAATATGACATTATTTTGAATTTAATGTAAAAATTTGTCTGAATTTATATCAAATAAGGCAATTTTAACAAAATATCCTAAATATTTTGACATATTAAAGAATTTTAGTTTCTTGAAAATAAGCATAATAAAGACTTTCTGACCGAATTTGGCTTTAATAGTAGAAAAGCTTTTAAAAATAGTTCTTAAATACTAAAAAAAATAACGATACAAGTTAAGAAAGGTAAAGCAACAATTAGTGAACATATTTCTAATGTGTTCAAAGAATGGGAGTTAGAAGAGATTTCAAGTGTTCGGAATTTCCGAACAGTTCAAAAAGAAAGATGAAAAAATATTAATTTAACTTTTTTATAAATAAATATCATGCTTACAAAAGAAGAAATATTACAATTTTTATTAGCAAAAAAAAAATGGCAAAAATTAATCAGGAGTTAACAATTTTAATATCATAAATAAAAATGAATAATAACTCTGAAATAATTCTTTATCAAACTGAAAGCGGACAAACAAAATTAGAAGTAAAACTTGATAACGAAACAGTTTGGCTTTCTCAAAAACAAATGTCTGAACTTTTTCAGAAAAGTAAAGCAACAATAAGTGAACATATTTCTAATGTGTTCAAAGAAGGAGAGTTAGAAGAAAATTCAGTTGTTCGGAATTTCCGAACAACTGCATCAGACGGGAAAGAATATCAAACTAATTTTTACAACCTTGACGTAATTATTTCAGTTGGTTATAGAGTGAAGTCTCACAGGGGAACACAATTTAGAATTTGGGCAACTCAACGGTTGAAAGAACTTATTATCAAAGGGTTTACGCTTGATGACGAACGACTAAAATTGGCTGGGCAAATTAATTATTTCAATGAATTACTTGCACGAATACGAGATATTCGTAGTTCTGAAAAGGTTTTTTATCAAAAAGTTAAAGATATTTATACATTAAGCATTGATTATGACCCTAAAACGGATTTAACAAAAGAGTTTTTCGCAACAATCCAAAATAAATTACACTGGGCAATTCATCAGCAAACGGCAGCAGAAGTTGTTGTAAATAGGATAAGTATTGAAAACCAAAATTTAGGATTAACTACATGGAAAGCAGAAAAAATAAGAAAGACCGACATAACAATTGCAAAAAATTATCTGACAGAAAAGGAATTGAAAAAACTGAATTTACTTGTTGAGCAATATTTGGCATTTGCGGAACTTCAAGCCGATGAGAACAAAGTAATGTATATGCGAGACTGGATAAAAAAACTTGATGATATTTTAACAATAAATGGAAAAGAAATTTTAAATCATGCAGGACGTGTTTCTCGAAAACTTGCTAATGAAATTGCAAATACAGAGTATGTTAAATTCAAAAAACACCGACAAATAGTTGAAGATAAATACGCTTTGGAACAATTAAAAATAGAAATAAAACAATTGAAAAAGAAATATTAAAAAAACACTGATTTTTTAAAATTTATAAAAAAATATCATGCTTACAAAAGAAGAGATATTACAATTTTTATTGGCAAATAAAAAAATGTTTGGCGAAAAATATAATATAACCAAACTCGGAATTTTTGGTTCGTTTGCACGAGACGAACAAACAGAAAATAGTGATATTGACCTAATTATAGAAATGGAATTAGACACTCTTGAAATTTTTGAGAAAAAACAAGAAATAAAAAAAATCCTAAATCAAAAATATAATCGCAAAATTGACTTATGCCGTGAACGCTCTATAAAACCAATTTTCAAAAATTTTATTTTAAACGAAGCCATATATGTATAGTAAAGACGACACTATAATATTTTTAATGTTACAAACAATTGATAAAATTTTTGAATATTCATCTGAATTTTTAAATGCCGAAGAGTTTTACAAAGATGGTAAAAGTTTTGATGCCGTGATGATGAATTTTATTGCTCTTGGAGAAGCTGTAATTAAATTAAGTGAAAGTTACAAAGACAGAAATAATCATATTGTTTGGTATAAAATACAGTCTTTTAGAAATATAGCAGCACATGATTATTTCGGAATTGATGAATATGAAGTTTGGCAAATAATTAAAAATCATTTACCAAAATTAAAAGAAGACCTAACTAATATTATATAAAAATACAATTTTAAATTTTAAATAATTGAAAAATTACTTAAATAACATATTATCAAAAGTTTCAGCTATAAAAACAGTTGGAAAAACGGATATTCTAATTTCTAATTTACAGATGGATTCTCGTAAAGTGGAAAAAAGCAGTCTATTTTTTGCAATTATAGGAACTTTGTCTGATGGGCATTTATTTATAAATCAAGCAATTGAAAATGGAGCAACTGCAATAATTTGCGAAATTTTACCAGAAAGTTTATTAGAAAATAGAACTTATATAAAAGTTGAAAATTCGCAAAAAGCTCTTTCGCAAATAGCTTGTAATTTTTACGATAATCCGAGCCAAAAACTTAAACTTGTGGGAGTTACTGGCACAAATGGAAAAACTACAATTGCAACTTTGCTTTACAAACTTTTTTCGGAACTTGGCTACAAAGTGGGACTAATTTCTACTATTAAAAATTATATTGCTGATAAAGAAATTAAAGCAACTCATACAACACCAAATTCTATTGAGCTTAACTCTTTGTTTGCAAACATGTTGGCAGAAGGTTGCGAATATTGTTTTATGGAAGTCAGTTCACATGCAATAGACCAGAAACGAATTGATAATCTGCATTTTACAGGTGGGATTTTCACAAATATCACTCACGACCATTTGGATTATCATAAGACTTTTAAAAATTATATAACAGCAAAAAAAACGTTTTTTGATAATTTGCCAAAAACCGCTTTTGCCCTCACAAATATTGATGACAAAAATGGTAACGTAATGTTACAGAACACAAAAGCGACAAAATATAGTTATGCTTTAAAAACGTTTGCAGATTACAAAGTCAAAATTATTGAGGCAAATTTGAACTACACCTTATTATATATAGATAAAAATGAAGTTTGGACACAATTTAGTGGAAAATTTAACTCATATAATTTGTTATCTATTTATGCCACAGCAGTTTTACTTGGACAAGATAAAATCGAAACGCTTAGAATTATCAGTAAATTAAAGCCTGTTGCAGGACGGTTTGAAACCGTAGAATTTAACGGAATTACAGCAATTATAGATTATGCACATACTCCTGATGCCCTTAAAAATGTGATAGGAACGATAAATGATGTTAAAAAATACAATCAAAATTTGATAACAGTTGTTGGGGCTGGCGGAGACCGAGATAAAACAAAACGTCCAATTATGGCAAAAGTTGCATCTCAAAGTTCTGATAAAGTGATACTTACATCGGACAATCCTCGCACAGAAAATCCAGATACAATTATTGATGATATGTATCAAGGAATTGAAAAAGAAGATATTAGAAAGGTTTTGAAAATTACAAATAGAGAGGAGGCGATAAAAACGGCTATTTTTATTGCTCAAAAAGATGATATAATTTTAATAGCAGGCAAAGGACACGAAAATTATCAGGAAATAAATGGAGTTCGCACACATTTTGATGATAAAGAAAAAGTTATAGAATTTTCTAAGTTATAAAAAAATATGTTAAAAAACTTAAAAATATTATCAACAGAATATTTAGAGCAATATAAAAAAAAGTTGAGCGAATCTCCTATTTTTTTATTGCAAAATATGAAAAAGAAAAATATTCAGGTGGATTATTTTCAATTTTATAATTCTGTTTCATCGGTTTATTCGTCTAAAATTGAGGGAGAAGAGATTGATTTTGATAGCTTTTTTAAACATAAGTTTATGAAAATTAAATTTCGGGCAGATTACACACGTAAAGCCGATGATTTATTTTCTGCTTACGAATTTATTTTAGAAAATACAATTTCGGGAGAGAATATTATTAAAGCACACAAATTAATTAGCAAACATCTGTTACCTACTGCCTATCAGGGACATATCCGCACAAGTCCAATGTTTGTGGTAAACCAAAACGATGAAATAGAATATGTAGCGGCAGACCCAAGAACAGTAAAAGAAGAGTTAGAAAAATTGTTTTTTGATATTAATACTTTGATAAACAAAGATTTAGATAGTTATGAAATGTTTTATTTTGCTTCATTAATTCATCTTGTTTTTGTGAAAATTCACCCGTTTCAAGATGGTAACGGCAGAACGGCACGTTTAATTGAAAAATGGTTTTTGATTGAAAAATTAGGAAAAAAAGCAATTAATATTCCATTAGAAAAATTTTATTATAAAAATTTAACAAGTTATTATTCAAATTTAAAACAACTTGGTTTGGAATACGAAGAATTAGATTACAATAAAAGTATTAATTTTTTATTAATGACAGTTAAGTCATTGAAATAGCGAAAGTTGTAATTGTGGCTACACTGTGGCAACAATTGAGTTCGGTAGATTTACAATTTTTTTGAAAGTTAAAATAAGAATAAAGTAATTTCTAAATTCTAATTAACAATAGTTTGTTAAATTTTAATTTAATTGCCCCGACTTTTAAGTCGGGGTAAAATAAATTACTATACATCAGGTCTTTAGACCTTTTTAAAAGTTTGCAAGAAAAAACTATACCAAACTATTGAATTAAGCAAATTAAAAAATGATAGATAATTTAGACAAAAATAAATTTTTATTTTCAGACATTAAAAGTTTGATTGATGAAACACGTTCGGCTGTTGCACAGACAGTTAATGCAGGTTTAACAATGCTTTATTGGAATATTGGAAAAAAAGTAAACGATGACATCTTAAAAAATGAACGTGCAGATTATGGAAAACAAATTGTGGCTACACTGTCGCAACAATTGACGGAAGAATATGGTAAGGGATTTAGCAAGTCATATTTAACACGAATGTGTTTGTTAAATTCTTATTTTCAGGATTTTAGAATTGTTGCATCACTGATGCAACAATTTAGTTGGACTCATTTTACATTGATTCTCCCTATCAAAAACGAGATAGAACGAGAATATTATATCCAAATGTGTAGGATTGAAAAATGGTCGGTTCGTGAACTTCGCAAAAAAATAGATTCTATGCTATTTATGAGAAGTGGAATTATTAATAAACCTGATGAGCTGGCAAAACTTGAACTGGAAAAGTTATCTGAGAATAATATTATAACTCCCGATTTAGTTTTTAGAAGTCCTTATGTGCTTGATTTTCTTAATTTAAAAGATAATTATCAAGAGAAGGATTTGGAAAAAGCAATTATTAATGAATTACAAAAATTTATCCTTGAACTTGGCAGAGGTTTTACGTTTGTTGAGCAACAAAAACGAATGGTTATTGATGAAGATGATTTTTATCTTGATTTATTATTTTTTCATAGAAAATTGAGACGACTTGTTGCTATTGAGTTAAAACTTGGCAAATTTAAAGCCGCATACAAAGGGCAAATGGAACTTTATTTAAAATGGTTAGAAAAATATGAAATGGAAGAAGGCGAGGAAAAACCTATCGGACTGATTTTGTGTGCCGAAGGAAAACATCAGCAAATAGAACTTTTGGATATGGAAAAAGCTAATATAAAAGTATCGGAATATATTACAGAGTTTTTACCAAAAGAAATGTTACAAAAAAAATTACATCAATTTTATACAGAAAGTAAACAATTAATTGAAAATAAATAAATTGTGGTATCACTGATGCAACAATCCATAATAGTTTAATAATCAAACAATAACCAAATAAAATGACAGAATTAGAATTATTAATAGATTTTTATAAAGAAACAGAAAGACAAGGACCAGGCAGTTCCAACGAAACACTAAAAGCGTTAAGTTTTATAAATATTGATAAAAAACAAAAATTAAAAATTGCAGATATTGGTTGTGGCTCAGGAAGTTCTGCAATTATACTTGCTGAAAATTTAGACGGACAAATAACAGCCGTTGATTTGTTCCCTGAATTTTTAGATAAATTAAATTTAAAATCCAAAGAATTAGGCTTGCATGAAAAAATAAAAACAATAGAAAAATCAATGGAAGACTTGCCTTTCAAAAATGAAGAACTTGATATTATTTGGGCGGAAGGAGCAATTTATAATATGGGATTTGAAAATGGAATAAAAAAATGGAGAAAATATTTGAAAACTGGTGGTTACTTGGCGGTTAGCGAAATTACTTGGATAACAAATACTCGTCCAAAAGAGCTTGAAGAATTTTGGAATAATGAATATCCAGAAATAGATACTGCCTCAAACAAAATAAAAATATTGGAACAAAATGGATACTCTCCTGTTAGATATTTTATTTTAGCACAAAACAGTTGGATCGAAAATTATTACAAACCAATAGAAAAACTTTTTTCTGCTTTTCTTAAAAAACATAAGAATTCTGAAATGGCAAAAAATATTATAGAAGCACAGAAAGAAGAGATTAAATATTACCAAAAAGATAAAAACTATTATAGCTACGGATTTTATGTTGCTAAAAAAATTAAATAATTTAGAAATCAGGGTTTCGGACAAACCCGAAAGCGTCTGCAAGACCTGTCGGCGTTTAAAAATACTAAAAACTAACATAAATGCTTTATTATCTTTTTCAATATTTAGACACACTTGGAGTTCCTGGAGCTGGGGCTTTTCAATTTATATCGTTTCGCTCAGGTTTGGCAATAATTACATCTCTCATTATTTCAATGATTTATGGTAAGAAATTAATAAAATTTTTGCAAAAAAAACAAATCGGAGAAGTTGTTAGAGACCTCGGACTTGCTGGGCAATATGAAAAACGTGGCACGCCAACAATGGGTGGATTAATAATTATTGCAGCAATACTTATTCCAACTTTGCTTTTTGCAAAATTAGACAATATTTATGTTATTTTACTGATATTAACCACTTTATGGCTAGGAACAATTGGTTTTGTGGACGATTATATTAAAGTTTTTAAGAAAAATAAAGCAGGACTAAAAGGAAAATTTAAAATTATCGGGCAGGTAGGACTTGGAATTGTAGTGGGCTTGATTGTCCTTTTTCACCCAGATATAAAAGTTCGAGAAAACCCACATTACGATCAACAAGAAATCCACGATGGAATAAGTAGTAATAATAATATATTAGATAGCGATATAAAATCAACTATAACTACTATCCCTTTCATCAAAAATCATGAATTTGATTATTCAAAAGTTCTATGGTTTTTAGGCGATAATTATAAGTGGCTCACGTCAATAGTTTTCATTTTGGTAGTAATTGTAATTATCACAGCAGTTTCCAACGGAGCAAATATGACTGACGGGCTTGATGGGCTAGCAACAGGAAATTCCGCAGTAATAGGCTCTACGCTTGGAGTGTTTGCCTACATTTCTGGAAACATAATATTTGCTGATTATCTGAATGTTATGTATATTCCACACATTGGTGAGCTTGTTGTTTTTACAAGCACATTTATTGGAGCAACCATCGGGTTTATGTGGTATAATTCGTTTCCTGCACAGGTTTTTATGGGAGATACAGGAAGTCTCACAATCGGAGGAATAATTGCCGTTCTCGCAATATTGATGAGAAAAGAATTATTGTTGCCAATTTTATGTGGAGTATTTTTTATGGAGAATGTTTCTGTTGTTCTGCAAGTTGCATATTTTAAATATACAAAAAAGAAATATGGAGAAGGCAGACGAATATTCTTGATGGCACCTTTACATCATCATTATCAGAAAAAAGGAATGCCAGAACCTAAAATTGTTATGAGGTTTATAATTATTGCAATAATACTTGCAGTTCTTTCTGTTATAACACTGAAAATTAGATAACTGAATAAATTTTGAAATTTTGAAGTTTTGAATTGGTGGACACCTATTTTTTTAACTTCAAAATTTCAAAACTTCAAAACTTCAAAACTTCAAAACTTGAATAATGAAAATAACAATACTTGGAGCAGGAGAAAGTGGTGTAGGTGCTGCAATTCTTGCAAAAGAAAAAGGTTTTTCTGTTTTTATTTCCGATTTTGGAAAAATTAAAGATAATTATAAAAAAATATTAGAAACCAATAATATTGAATACGAAGAAGAAAAACATACGGAAGAAAAAATTTTATCGTCAAAAGAAATAATAAAAAGTCCTGGAATTGCCTGTAATGTGCCAATTATAAAAAAAGCAAAAGCAAGAAATATAAAAATAATTTCTGAGATAGAATTTGCAGCAAGATACACTGATGCTGTAAAGGTTTGTATAACAGGAAGTAATGGAAAAACAACAACAACATTATTAATTTATGAAATTTTCAAAAATGCAGGGCTAAATGTTGGATTGGCAGGAAATATAGGACAAAGTTTTGCACTGCAAGTTGCCAAAAATAATTTTGATTATTACATTTTGGAACTCAGTAGTTTTCAACTTGATAATATGTATGATTTTAAGGCAGAAGTAGCAATAATTTTAAATATAACACCAGACCATTTAGACCGCTATAACAATGAATTTCAGCAATATGTAAAATCAAAATTTAGAATAACACAAAATCAAACAAAAAATGACTATCTTATTTATAATCAAGATGATAATATTTTGATAAAACAAATTGGAGAGGCTAAAATAAATTCACAAAAACTACCATTTTCGTTAGAAAAAGAAGTAGAAAAAGGAGCTTTTGTTAAAAATGATACAATTACAATAAAAATAAATTCAAATACTATGCAACAATTAGCAACCAAAGAGTTAAACCTGCTCGGACAACACAATATTCAAAATTCTATGGCGGCTTATTTGCCAGCCGAACTTTATGGAATTAACAAAAAAATTATTCGTGAAACTCTAACTAATTTTAAAAGTGTAGAACATCGTTTGGAAAAACATCTAACAATTAGAGGAATAACTTTTATCAACGACTCAAAAGCAACCAACGTAAACTCTGTTTGGTATGCCTTGGAAAGCATAAAAACAGATATTGTTTTAATTCTTGGCGGAAAAGATAAGGGCAACGATTACAGTATTTTAGACGAACTCGTTAGTCAGAAAGTAAAAACGATAATTGCAATGGGAATAGATAATTCACCAATTCATAAAGCTTTTGGAGATATAGTTGAAATTATTGATACAAAATCTATGCACGATGCTGTAAAATCGGCATATTTGCTTGCAGATAAAGGAGATACAGTCCTTCTTTCGCCTGCCTGTGCAAGTTTTGATCTTTTCAAAAACTACGAAGATAGAGGAGAACAATTTAAAGAAGAAGTTAGAAATTTGTAAAAAAATAAATTTCGCCACAGCTTGTGGCGAAATTGTTATAATAATATTTTTATTATCAGACGAAAACAAATTTAAAAACTAAGCATTAAGAACTCAACACTTTTTTAATGAATGATTTACAAAAATATTTTAAAGGCGACAGAGTAATTTGGGTGGTAATCATCTTATTATCAGTTATGTCTTTACTTGTGGTTTATAGTGCTACGGCTTCGTTGGCATATAAATATCATGGCGGAAATACGATATATTATTTTATAAGACATACATTATTTCTAGGAATAGGACTTCTTGCAACTTTTTTGGTTCACAAAGTTCCTTACAGAGCATATTTTGGACTTGCTACTTCGCTGATAATTATTGCAGTAGTTTTACTTTTGATAACTTGGGTTTTTGGAGCAACAAAAAATTCGGCAACTCGCTGGATAACTATTCCTGGACTTGGAATGGATTTTCAAACTTCCGACTTTGCTAAATTTGCACTTATTGTATTTGTTGCTAAGACATTGGCAATGAATCAAAAAAACAAGTTTGATTTACAGAAAGCATATTTTATTATAATAGGAGTAGTTGGAGTTGTTGGCGTGCTGGTTTTTCCTGCCGACCTTTCTACTGGTCTAATTATTTTTGGAACTACCTTCGTTTTAATGATTGTTGGACGAATTGATAAAAAATATCTATTGATGACCGTAGGCGTTGGTTTTGTGATTTTTATACTATTTTTGGGAGTTGCAAGCATGGCTGGCTCGGATACTCGTGTCGCCACTTGGAAAAACCGAATTGTTAGTTTTGCCGACCCCGATAGCGAGGCAAATTTTCAGGCAAAGCAATCAAAAATTGCAATTGCAACTGGCTCTGTATTAGGCAAAGGAGCTGGAAAAAGCACACAGATAACAGTTTTGCCTCACCCCTATTCCGATTTTGTTTACTCAATAATTGTAGAAGAATATGGAGCTTTTTTTGGAATAGGAATTTTACTTTTATATCTGATTTTACTTTTTAGAGTGGGTCAGATTGTGAAAAAACAACAACGCACATTTCCCGCTTTTTTAGCAATAGGATTAATTCTCACAATAATTTTCCAGGCACTTATGAACATGGGTGTAGCAGTTGGTATTCTGCCAGTTACAGGGCAAACGCTCCCACTCGTGAGCATGGGAGGAACTTCAAATCTATTTGTAGGAATTTCGCTTGGCGTAATTTTAAACATTAGTAAAAATCGTAGCAAACAAACAAAAGAGGAAAAAGCAACAGAGCAAAAATTTGTTGTTAAAGATTATCCTTTTATTATGGGGTAGGTTTTAAATATTAATTACTAAAGTTTCGGAGTTGATAAAAAGATGTAAATCAATGTTTTATTT
>JAOZQN010000616.1 GCA_029932195.1 Bacteroidales bacterium
AGATAACACACTGTATGATTGCTTATTACCTATTTCCGTCCAGAGACTAATTATAATAGTAATTCAATATATATTAATAATTCGGGCTACCCACGTAAAGTTGGACAAATTTTAAATATTCAACTCTTTCCAACGTGCTGTTTTTATTGCCAAAGGCAATAAAAATGGGACTTGGAAACGTGTTGCCTTGATAGTTAAGCTGTCCAACCTTACGTGGGTAGCCAATAATTCGTATTGGATTGCAAAGAAAACAAAAACAAATAAATAAAAAAAGACTTAAAACTGTTTTTTTTATTTATTATTTATATCAATTCTAAATTACTATTTTTTTTTCAAAAATATTATAAATTATTTATATTTGATTTTTAAAATTTTCATTAAAATCAATATATAAATTTTTAATCAAATGAGAATACAAAGACTTCAATCTCAATCAATTAAAGAAGATGAACAAGCAGAAAAAGTGGACTTAGACTTAATAAATCCTATTATTGAAAAATATGTAGGAAAAAAAGGTAGCCTAATCCCACTTCTTCAAGGAACGCAAGATATTTATGGATATATTCCAGAAGGTGCTTTTTACAAAATATCTGAAAAAGCGGGACATGAATTAAGCACAATGTATGGAGTAGCAACATTTTATGCACAATTCCGATTAAATCCTGTAGGCAAACACATTGTAAAAGTTTGTCATGGAACAGCCTGCCACGTGCAAGATGCGAAAAAAATCACAATAGCTCTGCAAGAATTCCTCAAAATAGAAGACGGAGCAACCACCCCCGATAATTTATTTACATTAGAATCAGTAGCATGTCTTGGCTGTTGCTCACTCGCACCAGTTATGATGATTGGAGATGATACTTTTGGTAAATTAGATGCCAAAGGAACTAAAAAAATTATTAGACAAATTAAAAAATCAGAAAAAAAATAAAGTTTTGAAGTTGAGAAATTTTGAAGTTATGAATTGGTTTATTCCAAAAAAACTTCAAAATTTCATAACTTCATAACTTCAAAACTTAATATAAAAATGGAAAAAATAAAAGTAATAGTTGGGCTTGGCAGTTGTGGAATTGCAGCAGGAGCAGCCAAAGTTTACGATAAAATAAATGAACTTGTTAGCACAGGAAAATACGATGTTCAATTAGCAAAAACGAGTTGCATCGGAATGTGCTACAAAGAGCCTCTTGTTGAAATTATTGACAACAATAAATCATATATTTACGGAGATATTGATATATCAAAAGCAGAAGAAATTATCCAAAATCACACAGAAAATCATACTCCTTTACAAGATTATGTTGTTCATACAGAGGAATTTGAAACAGAAGACGATATTTTTTGGAATGGTCAGGTAAAAATTGCACTTCGACATTGTGGATACATAAATCCCGAAAAAATTGAAGAATACGAAGCAAAAGAAGGATACAGTGCTTTAAGAAAAATTGCAAACGATAAAATTAGTTATCAAACAATTATAGATGAGGTGCTTGCATCAGGTTTGCGAGGAAGAGGAGGCGGAGGATTTCCTACTGGCTTAAAATGGAAATTTGCACGAAATAACGAAAACGAAGAAAAATATATCATTTGCAATGCTGATGAGGGAGACCCAGGAGCATTCATGGATAGGTCGTTACTTGAAGGCGACCCACACGCAGTTATCGAAGGAATGATAATTGGAGCTTATGCAATTGGAGCAAATTCGGGAGTAATTTATTGCCGTGCAGAATATCCGCTTGCAATTGTGAGACTAAATATTGCCCTCGCACAAGCCCGTGAAAAAGGCTATCTTGGCAAAAATATTATGGGTATTGAAGGTTTTAACCTTGATATTTATGTAAAAGAAGGAGCAGGAGCATTTGTTTGTGGAGAAGAAACCGCTTTAATTGCCTCAGTAGAAGGCGAAAGAGGAATGCCACGAAAACGCCCACCATTTCCAGCCGCTTCGGGACTTTGGAAAAAACCAACCAATATTAATAATGTAGAAACTCTTGCAAATATCCCTTGGATAATTGACAAAGGTTCAGCTGAATACGCAAAATACGGAACAGAAAAAAGCAAAGGCACAAAAGTTTTTGCCCTCACAGGAAAAATCAAACATGGAGGACTCGTTGAAGTTCCGATGGGAGTAACAATTCACGATATTATTTTCAAACTTGGCGGTGGTATTCAGGACAATAAAAAATTTAAAGCCGTTCAACTTGGCGGACCTTCGGGAGGTTGTATTCCTGCACATTTAGATGATACAATTGTTGATTATGACTCGGTTAATGCCACAGGAGCAATTATGGGTTCTGGCGGAATGGTAGTTATGGACGAATCTACTTGCATGGTAGATATGGCTCGTTTTTTCCTCGATTTTACTCAAAAAGAATCTTGTGGAAAATGCACATTCTGCAGAGTTGGCACAAAAAGAATGCTCGAAATTCTCACTCGCATAACCGAAGGCGAGGGTAAAGAGGGTGATATTGAAAAATTGGAAGAATTATCGGAACAAATTAAAGATGCGTCGCTTTGCGGACTCGGACAAACTGCTCCAAATCCTGTTCTTACCACAATAAAATATTTTAGAAACGAATACGAAGCACATATAAATGATAAACATTGCCCAGCAGGTAGTTGCGAAAAATTACTAACCTACGAAGTTATTGATGACCTTTGCACAGGTTGCACGGCTTGTGCCGTAAATTGCCCAACAAATGCAATTGATGGCGAAAGAAAAGGAATCCATTTTATTCGTCAAGATGCTTGTATCAAGTGTAGTATGTGCGTAACTAAATGTAACTTTGATGCAATAAGAACTTATTAATAAATTATGAAGTTTTGAAATTGAGAAGTTTTGAAAAATGTATTAAACAGATTTCAACACTTCACAACTTCAACACTTCACAACTTTAAAAAAATGAATGTATATCAATTAAAAATAGGATTAATTGGTGCAAAACCACCAATTTGGAGAGAAATAAAAGTAAACAACAATATAACTTTTGGAACTTTACACGAGATAATCCAAGAAGTTATGGGCTGGGAAAATTCTCATTTACATGAATTTACAGACAGGCAGAAAGATATAAGTATTAGAAGGGTAGATGGTATGTTTGGAGTAGAAGATGCCAATATTAGCAATGAAGACAAAGTGAAAATAAAATATATTTTAAAGCGTAAAGGTTCACGAATAAAATATATCTACGATTTTGGCGATAGTTGGGAACACGAAATAAAAGTAACAGCAGTTTTTAAAGATAAAAAATTAGATTATCCTATTTGTCTCAAAGGTAAAAGAGCCTGTCCACCAGAAGATTGCGGAGGAGTTTGGGGATATGCAAATTTATTAGAAACAATAAAAGACCCAAAACACCCAGAGCATGAAGATATGATAGAGTGGATAGGCGAAGATTTTGACCCAGAAAAATTTGATTTAGAAAAATTAAATGAAATTTTAAAACGATATTAAAATTAGGCTACCCACGTAGTTGGTAAGTAATGTGCCAAAAGTTTCTTAACAATAAAATTAGTGGCAGGGACGCTTGAC
>JAOZQN010000617.1 GCA_029932195.1 Bacteroidales bacterium
CCGTTTTTGTAATGTGTTCACAACCAGCTAATTACAACTCCGAAACTTCAGTAATTATCTTACATATAACAAACTTTTACTCTCTTTCTTTTTTAGAAATCGCTCAATTTAGAGATTAGTCTTTTTATTAAAAATTGTATTTAAAGTTTTAGAATTCCGATTATAATACTAAATTTGTTAAGTTTAAAAGAGCACTTATTATACTAAGGAATGGTTTATTTGTTTACCCGCTTTATGCAGTAAATAATATCTTTAAAAATTAAATTTATTTATAAAATTTTATAAACTTAAAAAAATGAAAACAAAAATTAGTTTAGTTATTAGCATTATTCTTTTATTAAATCTACACGTCTCTGGGCAAAAATATTATAAATCTAAAAAAGATTTTTTTAAAGTAAAATTCCCCTACAAAGTAGAAGAAAAAAAATTAGACAATGAAAACGCAAACATATATTTTTGCGAAGCGAAAGAATCTATTGAGAGTTATTTTATTAGTGTTAGAACTTACGAATATAGCGAAATAGAAAAAAATAGTGATAGCATTTTAAATTCAGTTAATAGAGAATTTGTTGAAAATCTTGTATTTGTTGATGAAATTGACACAACTCAAATAGAATTTAAAGGATATAAGTGTAATAAAACAATAGCTTACAGTTCATTTGCTAAATTAATTTACGAAATGTATTCTTTTCGTGTTTATAATAAAGTATATGTAATTCTGCTTTTTGACTCAACAAAAAATTATGATAAAGAAAAATTTCAGAGTTTTTTAAATTCATTTGAAGTTATTGAAACCAGAAAATTTAAAAAAATGAAAAAGAAAGAATCAAAAAAACATCAATAAGAAAACATGATTCAAAACTTTGCAATTCACTAGTTTAATTACAGATAATCAAAATATTACATTTTCATCTCCAAAATAAAGAAAAAACTGCTTAGGAACGCAAATTAAATAACATATAACAGTTATGCTTGTTCATTTGTCCTTTAACTTTCTTGAAAAATTCTTAAATAGCTTGGTATTCGCATATTTTTAAAGTTGTTAAAGAACAAAGCAACTTCATCTAACTGTTATGGGCACTCCTAAAAACTCAAAAATCAAGGCTTTCAAAATTCTTAAAGTTTGAGTTTACTCTTGTAAATGAGTATTTTAATAATTTTGTATAACGTAGAGTTTTGGGTTTTTAGGAGTGCCCTTATATGTTATTTAATTTTTGTTCCTAAGGCAATTATTAATTTTATTTTGCTTTCATATTTTCTTTAATCTTTAACACATCTCACCGAAAAACCGTATGATTTATAATTATCAAAAACTCCTATTTCTGTATTTACGTGGCTCAAACTACGTGTCCAAATGTTGGCACTATTATATTCGGAAGTGCTCCACCAAAAACCTCCTGTTCCAATTCCATTAAATGTTCCACTGGTATGAATACGATAGCCACCAGCAAATCCCGAAAATCCGCTTTCGTTTGTAGCACCAGTATTTGGGTCGTTCCAATGAGTTGTTCCTGTCTCTTTCATTTTTCCGCCAGCAACTCCTACACCTAATAAAAAATCAGACAGTTCTGTCCATTCTGCATCGCTTGGAAGATGCCAACCGTCTGGACACACGCCCTGCACACCACTGGGATTAGTTGTGCTACTTACGCCATTGTCGCCCATAGCAGCTGCCCATGTGTATAAAATTCCGTATTCACTATTTGCATCATTATTGTAGAAACAATAAGCGTCGTCTGTGCCATTGTCAGATAAATCGCCCCATTCTGTGTTGTCGGTTACAAGCGGTATTGGTGTGTTGTCTGGATAATGAGTAACTTTTAAATTTTCCTTCAACCAAATTTGCGAACCTATGGTTACAGTATTGTATATATTGCCATCAACATCTTCAACTTTAATGCCTGTAATCAATTGCAACTCCAATATTTGTGCCTCCAAAACATCAACATAAGATTTTGTTACCGCATCTTGATTTTCAACAGGGTCTGCAAGGTTAGTGATGCGAGAATTTCCTGCACTATTATCCTCACTTATTACATCGCTAAGAGTTTGTGTTTCAGTGTAATTTGTTAAATAAACACCATCGTTAGGAAATGTGCTTACATTTGGTGCTGTTCCTGTTAGGCTATTCCAATTTCCATCAAAAAGAGTTGGTTTATTTTGCAAATTATTGTAATCTGCCGTTTCTGCTTCTTTTGCCATAAGTGCATAAGGAACAGATAGTAACTGCGAAGTTCCTATTATTGTGAAATTTAGGCTTATTTCTATAAAATATTCGTCGGCAGTCCAATCTACTACACTTAAATCTTCTATAGAGCCTATATTCAGATTGATAAGTCCTTGCGAATTTGTTGTAATATCAACATGATTTTCCTCAAAAACTTTTGTTGAAAGATCGCTTTGCAATATTGAAATACCAATTGTTACAGTTTCATTTACCAAAACATTTCCACTTGCATCTCGTAAAACTGCTTGATATTTAAACATTTCTGGTGTTTGTGCCAAAATTCCTGTTATAGTAAATAATACTATTGTTAAAAGTAAAGTGTGTGTTTTCATTTTGTTTAAGTTATTATAATGTGAATTAGCTTTTCGTATTTTTTAAACGCCGACAGGTCTTGCAGACGCTGGCGGGTTTTTCTGTAATCTACTTAAAAATAAACTATCTCCATAACTCAAAAATCTGAGTTTTCTAAAATCAACAGTTGCTTCTCGATATTTTTTTATTTCCTACCTTAATATTGCTCCCTTTTCTATTCTATGAAATGAGGCAACTTTTATTTATTATCCACTTTAACACATCTAACAACTCTGAAAGGCATAAAATTGTTTGTATTATTATTTCCTTTTTTCCTTTTTTTATCTTTTTTAATTTCAGCTGTTTTCCCATAATAAGATAATAAGACATAACTAGTCTCCTTACATCGAGTAGGCGTATCTACCCAAAAAAAGGCAAAAATATCTTTTTCACTTCGAGGGAGAGCAGAAAAACCGCTTAAATTAAATAACACTAAACTTGTATTATTTAATTTGCCCCATGCAAATGGAGATTTTAATTTTCCTCCAGCAACTTCTTTACCTCCCAAGCAATCAAAAAGAATTGTCCATTCAGCTTCATTTGGTAAGTGCCAACCTTCTGGACAAACAGCTTTTGCTGTTGCTAAATTATAAGAACATCCAAACTTATCAATTGCCTCTTGACTAACACCATCTAAATAACCACTGTCTGGCACAAAAGATAAATTTTGAGACATCCAAGTTTGGCTACCAATTTTCACCCATTCATACACACGACCATCACGAGTATCCACAAATTCTCCTGTTTCATTTGATGCAGTGCATGAAAAAAACAAGGTAGCAAATATTAAAGCTATTGAATATAAAATATTTATTTTCTTCATTTTAATTAAAAGCTAAACTCCGAAAATTAAAATAACGGAGTATTAAGTAAATCATATGTAAATAATAAAGAATAATAAACTGAAGTTTCGGAGTTTGTAAATTCTTTATTTAAAGCTCATTATTAAT
>JAOZQN010000618.1 GCA_029932195.1 Bacteroidales bacterium
CTTTATATTTTATATAATTCATTATAAATAAAGTTATTACAATTTCAACAAAATCCGTTATAATCAGAAAGATTATAAAATATATGGAGCAGTTGCAGGAATGCCTGTTCCCGCAGATTCTCTTGTAAAAGCAGAAGAATACGGATTAATGTGTTTTACGCAAGCAGGAGAAAATATACAAAAAATAAATTCAGATAACTTAAAACTAACAATATTTTAGATTTTATGAATAATGGAAAAACATATATATACAAAAGAAGAAATAAATCAAATGTTTGCTGAAATAGCAATTTCTCAAAAAGAAACAGATAAAAAATTTCAAAAATTAGAAATATTTTTAGATAAAATAGGCAAACAACTTGGTAGTATTGGAGCAAACAACGGTGCTGTTGCTGAAGAGTATTTTTTTTATGGCTTTTCTAAGAACATGGAGGTAAATAATATCAAATACGATTACATAGAAAAAAATAAAGAAAGGGTATTGAAAAAATTAAGAGGAGAATATGATGTTGTATTAATAAACAGTAGTTCAAATTTAATTATTGAAGTAAAATACAAATTACACCCAAACGATGTGAAGATTTTTTATGAAAAGAAACTACCTAAATTCAAAAAGTTATTTCCCGAATATAAAGATTATAAAATATGTGGAGCAGTTGCAGGAATGTCTGTTCCCGCAGATTCTCTTGTAAAAGCAGAAGAATACGGATTAATGTGTTTTACGCAAGCAGGAGAAAATATACAAAAAATAAATTCAGATGATTTGAAACTAACAATATTTTAAATGCAAAAAAAAGTATCAGATAGAGATGTTCGCCGAGAAATTTTTAAAGAAATTAAACCTTTCTTAAAAGAAAAACTTGGAAAATTCACACACCAAAAAATAGATGATAATTGGCATTTTATAAGTCTTGGCTTTGTGAGAGACGAAATGACCTATGTTTTTGGAATAAATGTAGGCTTTTTTAACAAAGAAGAATTAGAAGATCATTACAGTCATGTGGGAATGAACATTCTTGTTCGCACAAATGGCGAGAATAAAGACTTACGTTTAAAATACAATAATTTTTTTGATAAATATCTTTCTGGCTGGATAAATAAAACTCCCGAACGATATACTTCATTTAGAGGAGGTTCTGGTTTTGAATATTCTCGCATGAAAGGTGTTACGGAATTTAAAGATGAACAACAAATGATAGATTTTATAAAAGAATCTATTACTCAAATAAATAATATTTATCCTTATATTATAGCAAACCCAGAAAGTATTTTTTCTCATGTAGTTAGAGCTGCACCGCCTTGGGACGAAACTATTTTAGAAATAGCATTAAACTTATCTAACTAAATAAAAAAGTTTCAAGTTGAGGTTGTAAGTTACGCAAAGCGTTATAAACTTGCAACACAGAATCTCCAACTTGTAACTTGCAACTTGCAACCTGCATGACATTTCTCTATCCACAATTTTTATGGTTTTTATTTGCCATTTCAATTCCTATAATTATTCATTTATTTAATTTTAGGATTTATAAAACTGTGTATTTTAGCAATGTGCAGTTTTTGAAGAATATTGAACAGCAAACAAAATCAAAATCAAAATTAAAAGAAATTCTTATTCTTATTGCAAGAATTTTGGCAGTTGTAGCACTTGTTATAGCATTTGCCCAACCTGTTATTCTTAAAAATCAAGAACAAGTTGCTAAAAATAAGAATATTATCGGAATTTATATAGATAATTCTTTTAGTATGAATGCCGAAAGTAAATTTGGCAAAATTATTGAAGTTGCTAAAAATAGGGCAAATAGCATCGTAAAAGCACATCAACCAACCACAAAATATTTATTTCTTACCAACAATTTTGAAAGCAAACATCAGCATCTTTATAATCGTGAAATTATAGAAGACTTTGTTAGTGAGACTAATACATCTCCTAATTTAAAAAAGATAAGCTCTGTTTTTTCTAAAATGGACGATTATATTCAAACAGAAGAAGAGAGTAATAATATTTTTTATTTTATCTCCGATTTTCAGAAAATTACAACAGATTTTCAGAATTTACCCAAAAATTCCAACTCACAAATATTTTTGATGCCACTTTCTACAAATCAGTCTAACAACTTATACGTTGATAGTCTGTATTTTGAAACACCATACAGAAGTTTTGGTAGAGAAGAAAAATTATTTGTAGAAATAAAAAATATTTCAGACGAGAGTTACCAAGATATGCCGATAAAATTATTTATCAATGATACTCTTAAATCTTTGGGAAGTTATAATATTGAAGCAAAATCGTCGCAAACCGTTGAGCTCGTTTATTCTAACACAGAAAAGGGATTTATAAATGGCAAAGTAGAAATCACTGATTATCCAGTGGTTTACGACAACGAATTTTATTTTAGCTACAGTATTGCAGAAAAAACAAAAATTTTAATTATTAATAATAAAGATAATAATATCTACCTAAATTCATTTTTTAAAGACGATGAAAGTTTTGAAATTCAGAATGTTATGGAAGATAATATTCCAATTTCGGAATTTAACAAACATCATTTAATTATTTTTGCAGAAGTAGAAAATTACTCATCGGGGTTGATTAGTGAATTGGAAAGTTATGTAAATAATGGAGGAGCAGTTATTTTCACACCAAATATCAGAGGAAAAATTGAGACATATAATAAGGTGTTGACGCAATTAAATTTAAGCCCAATTGTGAGACTTGATACTACAAACACAAAAATTGGTAGTATAAATGAGCAACATTTACTTTATTTCAACACTTTTAAAAAGCTAAAAATAAATACAGAGCTACCACTAATTTCGGAATATTTTGTTTTTAAAAATAATTTATTGAATAAAGAAGAGATTTTGCTTGAAGCAGAAAATGGACAAAAAATATTAAGCACTGCTAAATTAGGAAAAGGAAATATATACATATTTGCAATGCCTTTGAATAAAAAATCGGGGAATTTTGTTACACACCCATTATTTTCTCCAACAATTTATAATATAGCAATTTACAGCCAGCTTACAGATAAAATTTATTATACTGTAAATAAAGATGAAGTTATTGAAATTGAAAATTTTGTTTCAAATTCTGAATTTCTAAAGATAGAAAAAATAGATGGAACTTATGATTTTATTCCACAAACAATAAAAAATGGTAAAAGTTTAAAAATCAATTTAACCGAAAATAAAATTGAAGCAGGAAATTATTTTGTAAAAAACAACAACGAAATAGTTAAAAATTTATCTTTTAATTACAATCGTAAAGAATCTGATTTAGAATGTTATACGTTCGAAGAGATAAAAAAAGAACTAGAGAAGTATTCAATAGAGAATGTGAGCATAATAAATGCAGAAACAGAACTTTTGGAAAAAAAGATAAAGGAAAATAGCGAAGGCAAAAAATTATGGAAAATATTTATTGTTTTGGCACTCCTTTTTATCGCGATAGAAATAGCATTAATAAAAATATGGCTACCCACGTAAGGTTGGACAGGTAATTACTCATTCTTTTAGCTTTATATTA
>JAOZQN010000090.1 GCA_029932195.1 Bacteroidales bacterium
TATAAATCAACTGATTAATCCTTAACCTGACGGCTATGGCGTCCACGCTTTACACTAATTTTGTCGTCCAAATTTAAAAGGGTAGCTACAATTTAACAATGTTTCAACAATTCAACAATAAAACAATTCAACAATAAAACAATTCAACAATTCTACAATTTACTCAGACACAATTTCAATACCTCCTTTTGTATGAGTTATTATTTTGTAAATATTATCTTTCTCAAATTCATTAATGTCTTTAATATCCTGAATACCACTACCAAAAAGACCTTCTAATTCCTCAATGTTTTTGGTTTTTAATTTGAGAAAAAGCTCTTGCAAACCACGTTTTATATCTTCATCAAGATTTTTGGAATTAAAAATTTGTGGAAATCCATTTTTATCATAAAAATTTAAAATATTTTTGCCATTTTTGGGTGCAATTTTATTAGTAAATATCTTGTGAGGAAAAGCTATATACCTATCTTTAATAGGAATAACATAAAAATCAAATGATAATTCATCGCCTTTAAGCCTAAACTCTTCTCTTTTTATTACATTTCCATCTAAATCGTAAAACTTTATAGCAAAATGAATTACACCATTATTTCTGTCAATAACCTTAAATCTTATAGGCGTAGAAACTTCTTTTAGCAATTCTATTTTAGACTCTAATCGCTCAATTTTATTATCTTGTAATTTTGTAATAGAAAACAATCCCAAAACCATCATTGCAATTGTAATTATTAAAAATAAAATGGCTAATTTTAAATTAATTTTTCGTTTTTTCATAAATTTTTATAATTTTGGGTAATTTATGGGCACTCCTAAAAACTCAAAAATCAAGGCTTTCAAAATTATTAAAGTTTGAGTTTACTCCTGTAAATAAGTATTTTAATAATTTTATATAACATGCCGTTAGGCACTTGGAGTTTTTAGGAGTGCCCTTATGTGCAAAATTTTATTTGCAAACTTAAAAAATTTACTCTTTAATTAAAAAACATGGAACAAAATAAATCTTTTTTAGAATTAATTAACAGATGGAAAAAAGAAGAACAAAATATTCAAATTGCCGATAAGATATTAGAATTTGTAAATAAAATAATTTCTGATAATAATTTTGATAAAATAGAACGAAAAACTTGGCTTATCTACTTGGATACTACTCACAAACCGCTTTTTTTACAAACTTTAGATATTTTACCCAAAAGGACCGACTGGGCAGAAGGTGTTTTTAAAATCCTCCAAAATATAGATTATTCGTTAAAAGATATGGTGGAGCAACGAGTTGCCGAACACCCAAATAAAATTCAGTTCCAAGATATGTCGTCTGCAAATCCTGTGAAATGGACTTATAATCAAACATATAGACATGCAAAAGAAATTGCCGCAGTTCTTTTGAACGAGCAAGAAAAACCACGAGTAGCAATTTTTGCAAAAAACAGCACCAGCTCTGCAATAACCGACATTGCCTGCCTAATGTTTGATATTTTTAACACTCCATTAAATCTTCATTTTAATAAAGAAACAGTAGTTTATATTTTTAAGCAATTGAAAATTAATGCAGTAGTAACAGATATTGAATCTCGTATAAAATTTTTAAAAGAAATTCAGGAAGAATTAGAGTTGCCATTTAAAATCTACACAACTGTTGCAGAAAACAGCGAAAAAGGTAACGTTTTTTATTTATTAAAAAAGTGCAAGAATTTAAGTCCCATTCAGGTAGATGGTATTTTAGCAAAAAGAACGACTTTTAAAAATAATCAAGTAGCAACAACAATGTTTACATCGGGAAGCACGGGTGTTCCCAAAGGAGTATCTTTTTCTATATATAGCCTTGTTAGTAAGCGATTTGCAAGAGGTGCTGCATTGCCAAAATTAGGAAATGATGAAACTATGCTTTGCTTTTTGCCACTTTTCCATACTTTTGGTAGATATTTAGAAATGCTCGGAACGATCTATTGGCATGGAACTTACGTTTTTGTTGGTAACACTTCAAAGGAAACTTTGCTTAATTTATTTCCAAAAATTAATCCTACAATTTTTATTAGCATTCCGCTTCGTTGGCAAAATTTATACAACGAATGTATGAAGACAAACAACGACCCTGAAAAAGAAATAACAAGAAAAGACCTTGATAAAGTAATTGGAAATCGCTTAAAATGGGGACTTTCTGCGGCTGGTTATTTATCACCAAAAGTTTTCAAATTTTTCGCAAAAAACGATGTTCAACTCGGAAGTGGTTTTGGAATGACCGAAGCAACTGGTGGTATAACAATGACTTTGCCCGAAAAATACAAGAGCAATTCCGTAGGAATTCCTCTGCCTGGAGTTTACACAAGACTAAAAGAAACTGGCGAACTTGAACTTAGCGGACATTATATTGCAAAATACTTGGAAGACGCACAACCAGAGCAAGTTATCCCCTACCCTGTAAAAAAAGATGATGAAAATTATTGGCTTTCAACTGGCGATATTTTTACGATTGACGATGACCAGCATCACGAAATTATAGACAGAGTAAAAGATATTTATAAAAATAACAAAGGACAAACAGTTGCTCCACGTGTTGTAGAACAGAAGTTTAACAGAGTCCCAGGTATCAAAAATGTATTTCTTGTTGGCGATGGCAAGCCTTATAATGTTTTGCTGATTGCTCCAAATTACGACGACACAATTTTGCAATCCACACCAGAAGTAAAAGAATATTTCCACCAAATAGTGATGGCGGCAAACAAAGATATTGCTCCTTACGAAAGGGTTGTGAATTTCTCTATTTTAGACAGAGATTTTTCAGAGGACAAAGGTGAACTTACACCAAAAGGTTCGTTTAATAGAAAAAAAATAGAAGCTAATTTTAGTGATGAAATTAAAAAACTTTATATTTCCAACAATGTTATTATTGATTTTGAAGATTTTAAAATTTCAATTCCTCGCTGGTTTTACAGAGATTTAACAATTTTAGAAAATGATATTGAACTTACCGACAAAGGGTTGTATAATAAACGAGCCAACCAATATCTCTCTATTAATAAGGTGTCGGAAAATTCGTTGATAATTGGAGATTTTATTTACACTTTTAAGAATAAAAATGTTGATTTAGGAGTAATTACCAGACAGCCCAAATTGTGGCTTGGAAATTTTCAAATAATTCAGTTTTGTCCGGTGAAAAAAGGTTGGGATATTTCTCTCAAAAATATAGACCTTTTTGCAAAAGTTCCTTTTGAACTGGAGAAAAGATATAATGAAGAGGAAATCAATAATCTGAAAAGAATAAAAGAACCAGCCCTTGTAGAAATTAATAAAAAAATTATATTTTCTTTATTTTCAGAAAGAAAGGAGGCAAAAAAGACAATAATAAAGCTCGGCGAGATGTTTGGAAAACATGAAAAACAAATTTGTGAACTTATTCGACTACGTTTACAGGCACAAGCCTATTCTCCCTACGAAAGTAGTCGTTCTATTGCCTATCGTGTCCTTCTTTTGAACGATCCAAATCCTAACGCACAGAAATTATTTCCAGTATTTTTAGAATCAGGAAAATCGTTTTTGAATGAAATTTCAATAGATAAAATTGCTTCAAAAAACATTGGAAAACAACAATTACAAGCCCTACGACAACGATTATTTACTTACAGAACAAATTTGGACTTGGAAGTTAGTAAAACACAACAAGTTCAATTTGAGAATGTTCTGAAATTACTTTATAATTTTACCCGCAAAAATTTTGAATATCTACCAGCAGTTCGTTCTGAATTGTCTAGTTGGGCTGTGCATCAAAAAAACCCGAGATTATCCAAACTCGCACAAATGTATGTGAGCAGACTTTTTGATAATTTTGGCGAATTTATTTCTGATAGCAACAAAGAGATTACAGAAGAGCAATGGGAAGAATTAATAGTTTTTGGAACAGAAGTATCTAAGGATGAACAAGATAAAATCATGTCCATTTTTAAAACTACCTATTTTTTCCAAAAATCTATAATTCTTGCTTTTGAAGAACCTAATTTTGAAATTCAAAAAATAAAAAATAAAGGGATTTGGATTGTGAAAATGCTTGCTCTTAAAAACTTTTTTCATTACAGAGTAAGTATCAATACAAAAGACTATAATCATTATGACCTACACATGGTTGTTAGTCGCGAAACCGACACAAAATTGCATGTAGAAACTCTTTATTGGATGGCTTCAATTTCGGGATATTCTTTTGGGGCAAGAACAGTTCCTGCATTAGGCTGTAGCAGTGCTTCTCTCGGTGTTTTAAGCACACAATATATTGGTGGACTTACAACTTGGGACAAAATAAAAGAAATTTCTGGAACAAGAAAATCATTAGTAATAAAAAAAAGCAAAAATGATTGGAGAAAGCTCTTTATTAGAGCCCTATCTGTATTTTTTAGAGCCTGGAAAATAAGTGGTTATCAAATAATTCCTGGTATTATTTCGCCAAATAATGTGGTTGTTCCTGAACTTGATTTTCAGAAAAATACAATGATTGTAACTCTTACTAGTTGGAAAAAATACGAAAGCCCAATTTCGTTGGTAGAGCCTATGGTTAGAGAGTTTTATTGCAAAACATCGGCACTCTACCCATGGAGCGAAAAATTAATTCGTTTCGAGTGGATTTTTGATGCCTGCATAGAAGCAATTGGCGAAAAAGAGGCTCAAATATTTTTCGAGAAACTAAAAATAGATCTTCAAAATAACCCTAATACTTATTCGGCTGATAATAATATTGGAGAACACTTAGATAAATTTTTAACAGAAAATAAAGATAAATTTTATTTTCCATTAGCAATGTATAATGCTATTAATGAGTATAATGAATGGACAAAAATTAATAAAAGTGCAAGTTCAGAAGCAAAAGAACAAACAATTTCTGAACTAATAGAACTATATGATTTAGAAGACTATCCAGAAATAGTTAGATATAAATTTTATCAAAATACTTATTTTAGTGAAAATGGTGATAAAGTCCAAAAGAATTTTAAAAGACTGATAATCAAGATGGCACAAACGCCAAATTCATTGCCTTTACAATTTATTGAACTGTCTGAATTGCAATCAAGTTTTGCAGATAAAAAGAATAGAGAGTTATTCAATAAGATGGTATTTCCAAAAATAAGAAGTAAGCAAAAATTTGAATTAGAAAAAAGAGGCAACAAAACAGGCGAAATAGTTCTTTTAAAATCGGAAATAAAGGATAAAAAAGGTAAAATTTATACACTACGTGAACCAATAGATGCAAGCGAAGTAGGACAACTTTATCAGTTATTTTACAAAGAAAATTACCCAAAACAAATTTCCAATACAGACAAACATCTCGTGGTTTCAGATAGTTTTGATAGAATTATAGGAGGATTGTCTTACAGAGAGTTAGAAAATAATATTGTATTATTGGACGGTATGGTTGTTACTTCGTCTTTGCAGGGGCAACGACTTGGTTCTACGATGATTGAAGACTTTTTTACAAGAATGTCCACAAAAGGAGTGGAAGTAATTAAAGCACATTTTTTATTCGGAAATTACTATCTAAAACACAATTTTAAAGTTGATAAAAAATGGGGAGCGTTGGTTAAGTTTTTATAAACTTCGGATAATAAAAGTATTCAGAGTGCGACTTAAAGTTGCACTCTAAATTGAATTAAACTTAGGATGAAAAAAATTGCTTTATTTTTTCTAAATTTTGTTGTTTAAATGTCTTATATTCATCTGTATCTGGATTTTTAGGTTTATGATTTAGATTTTTGACAAGTTTTTGTGCTTCTTTTATCTTCTGCAAAGTTTTATTTGTAAAAAATGTTACCTCAAATTTTCTCCAAATATACTCTATTCCAATATCATTAATGTGAACCATATCAGACATATAGAAACGATAATCTCGTAATTCGTCCATCACAATTTCGTAGGAGGGGAAATAATAACAATTATCAAATTGCTCTGTTAATTGGCTTATTGATAGATGCAAAATAGATTTACTTCGTTGGTTTTCAATAGCTCCATCTTTCAAATGTCTTACTGGACTTAGTGTGAAAATTATTTTCAAATCAGGATTTATTTCTTTCAATAGAGAAATTAATGTCTTATAGCTTTTTATAATGGTTTCTGTTGATAATAATTCTCTCGTAAATTTTGGAGCAGGTAATTTATGACAATTAGAAACTGTTTGTTTTGTCTCAGCTAATTTGTAAACCCAAGCAGTTCCGAAAGTTATGAATAAAAATTTAGCCTCTTTTATAAATTCAGCAGATAATTCTAATTGATTATTAATATTTTGCAAGCAAATATTTTTATCTTTATGCGAGAATTTAGAATGGTGAAAATAACTAAACCACAAATTATTATGAAATTTTAAGTCATTTTCATTAAATTTTTTATTTTCAATTAAGATTTCTAAACTTTTTTTTATAGAAATAGGATTATAAAGAACTCCAAAAGGATTTACATCTGCTTTAAATAATGATTCAAGTAGTTTATTACCAATATTTTCAGTAAAACACGAACCAATAAACATTATTTTATTAGCATGAGAAATTTTATTCTCAAATTTAGGAATTTCAACTATCGTTTTTAATTTTATCATAATTTTTCAGGTAGAGGAAGGAGTTAAAAAGTTATCAAGTTGTCAAGTTAAAAGTTAGTTCCATTTTTATAGAACTCCTAAGCTTTATTATCTTATTTAATTAATTGTGTTATAGGTAAATAAATGTATTTTCTTTAAAATAGAACGAACTTTAAACTTGAAGCTCCCCATGTAAAGTTAGAAAATTTAGGAGTCTTAAAGTTCCGAAGTCTTAAAGACTTCGGAACTTTCCACCACCCTGTAAATCAACCTTATCCAATCTTACGTGCATAGCCAAACTTAACAACTTGATAACTTGATAACTTTAAACTGAATTATTCTTTTGTTTTTGCTTCTTCCCAGTATATGTTCATTTCAGCAAGGTTCATATTGTGAAGCGATTTTCCTTGCTTTACTGTTTTGGATTCTAAGTAATTAAAACGTTTTATAAACTTCTGATTTGTTTTTTCAAGAGCATCTTCGGGGTTTATTCCGTAAAGTCTAGCGGCATTTATTAGGGCAAAAAAGATGTCTCCAAATTCTTTTTCCATTTTTTCTTTGTCATTTTTTTCTACTTCAACTTTAAATTCATTAATCTCTTCGGTTACTTTTTCCCAAATTTGTTCTTTATAATCCCAGTCAAACCCCACACCACTTACCTTATCCTGTATGCGATAGGCTTTTATGAGTGCAGGCAAACTTTTTGGCACACCAGATAAGACTGTTTTTTTGCCGTCTTTTTCTTTTAATTTTAGCTCCTCCCAGTTTTGTAAAACTTCTTTTGTTCCGCTAACTTTTGTATCTCCAAAAACGTGTGGATGTCTGAAAATCAATTTTTCACTAATTGTTTTTAGAACATCTGTTATATCAAAAGCTCCTTTTTCCGAACCTATTTTTGCATAAAAAACAAGATGCAACATTAAGTCGCCAACCTCTTCTTTTACTCCTTCTAAATCATTATTTATAATTGCATCAGAAAGTTCATAAACTTCTTCTATTGAGAGAGTTCTGAGTGTTTCCAATGTTTGAACCTTATCCCAAGGGCATTCATCTCGTAGCTTGTCCATTATGTGCAAAAGCTCTGCAAAAGCATCTAATTTTTCCTTCATCTTTTTATTCAATTTTTTTTATCTATTTTTGTAATGTTATTATTCACAAAGATAATACTATCTTTTGCAAATAACAATTAATTATTTATTTTTACAAAAAATTATTTACAAACAAAAACTCTTTATAATGTCCCATAAGGACTTGGAAATGCGTTTGTTTATCTAACAAAGTATGGGGTGTAATTCTATTTTGTACATTATTATAAAAATGCCGTTAGGCATGTCATTTATGTAGCCACCGATGTAAATCGGTGGAATAAAATAATAAATGGCTATGAATGCCGTAGGCATGGTCTTTTTTTGATATACAAATAAATACAATAAAATATCATGCCTATGGCATTCTTTTTTATTCAACATTCTACCACCGATTAACATCGGTGGCTACAAACATATCAAGCCTACGGCTTTTATGTACAAAATAGAATTACACCCCAAAGTATGAGTCTATTCCGAAAAGTATCTTTTTGCCAAAATAAGCATTGGATACAAAACGTAAAACACTCATCTACAACAAGTAAACTCAGGTTGCAAACTATACCCGCCTTTATTTGGCAAAAATACACTTCTCTGAGTGTATTCAACATAAAAAACTAACCTTATGAATAACAAATTTTTAGAATTCACTAATTCAATAAATAATATTTTTAAAGAAGAAATAGCAGAGGGCATTATTTTTCATAAACTTTGTTTTAAGTTGATTAAGTTTTTTTCTTATCCAGAAAATACTTGTGTGCGAATAAAAATTGGAGATAAAATTTATGCTTCTGATAAATTTGAAGAAACACAATGGATTTTAAAAGAACCATTTAAAATTAGAAAAAATGAAAATGCTTCTATAGATATTTTTTATACAAAAAAGTTTCCCAACAAAGATGAAGGAACTTTTTCCAAAGATGAGCGACAATTACTCGTTTGGCTACGAAATTTAATTATTTTAGAACTTGGAGCGAATAAAAAGAACAAGAAAAAAACAATTTCTCCAAATAAAAAAGAAGAAAAACTATTAGAAAATTTCTTAAGTAAAAGTAATTATGATAGAGATATTTATCATGATTTGATGAATTACAAAGTAACGGAAATTTTACTAATTGCAAATTTATATGATGCTTATAATATTGAACGAGAAGGAAACTTCACACAACAAATACTTGGCGATTATGTAAACTTGAACTTAACAACATTCCCCAGAATTACAGGTGTAAACACCTACGAAGAGGCACATAACAAGCTGCAAACCAAGCATTTTGACATGGTTATTATTATGGTTGGTATTGAAAAAAACAAACCAAAAATAATAAATAGCAAAATAAAGGAAGCTTACCCTCAAATGCCTATTTATTTGTTACTCAACAATAATACAGATATTTCTCTTTTTGAAAAAACAAAAGAACGGGATAAAAATATAGATAATATTTTTGTGTGGAATGGCGATTCTCGTATATTTTTCACAATCGTAAAATTGCAAGAAGACAGAATAAATCTTGAAAATGATGTAAAAATAGGACACACACGAATAATTTTGCTGGCAGAAGACTCGGCAAAATACTATTCACGCTATTTGCCACTACTTTACAGAAGCGTGATGAAACAAACAAAACGAATTATTGAAGATTTATCTAACAAAGATTCTGTTTCACAAATTTTATCACTACGATTACGACCTAAAATATTGCTGGTATCAAATTACGAGGAAGCAATAAGTATTTTTGATAAATACAAAGATAATTTTTTGAGTCTAATAACTGATGTTGAGTTCTTTAAAAATGGTAAGAGGTGCAAAACAGCAGGTTTTGAATTGGCTGAATATATCAAAAAATCTAATCCTTTACATGATATTCCTGTTGTAATTCAGTCATCTAACATTTCCAATAAAGAGAAGTCTTACGAAATGAATTGTTCTTTTATTGATAAAAACTCTGATACTCTTGGGCTTGATATTAAGAATATTATAAAATATAATATGGGATTTGGAGACTTTATTTATTATGATAAAGAAGGAAATGAATTAAATCTTGTAGCAACTAATTTAAAAGAATTTGAAGAACATTTACACACTTTACCTTTTGATAGTCTTGTTTATCATGCAACAAAAAATCATTTTTCGCTTTGGTTAATGGCAAGAGGCGAAATGAATGCAGCCGAAATTTTATCTCCACTACAAATAGATGATTTCCCAAAAGAAAACCTCCGTAAATTCCTAATAAATGCCTTAGAACAAAATCGTTATGAAAAAAATAAGGGGAAAATAGTAGAATTTAATAAACGACAGAAATTAGAAGAAAGTAATATTGTTTCGTTGGCATCAGGAGCACTCGGAGGAAAAGGACGTGGCTTAGCTTTTATCCATACTCTTATATATAAATATGATATTTCGGAACTGTTTCCAGATATAAATATAAAAACACCATATACATTTATCATTGGCACAGATGCTTACGATGATTTCCTTGAAATAAATAATCTTAAATATAAAATATACAAAAACATTTCCTACGAGGAATTAAAAGAATTGTTTTTAAAAGCTAAATTACCAAAACCTGTTGTTCGTAAAATACGACGAATTTTACGTTTCTTGCACAAACCTCTTGCTATTCGTTCTTCTGGTTTATTTGAAGACTCTCTAATGCAACCTTTTGCTGGAATTTTTGAAACCTATATTGTTCCAAATAAAAACCCCGACAGAGAAGTGCGATTACTACAAATTCGTAATGCTATAAAACTTGTTTATGCTTCTGTTTTTGCCGACAAAGCACGTGCTTATATTGAGGCGGTAAATTATAAAATAGAAGAAGAAAAAATGGCAATTGTTATTCAAGAAGTTGTTGGTTCTGAGCATGATGGCTATTATTATCCTCACATTAGTGGAGTTGCTCAGTCATATAACTACTACCCTTTTTCGCATATAGAACCAGAAGACGGTTTTGCAAATATTGCACTTGGCCTGGGAACTTATGTTGTAGAGGGTGAAAAATCTTATCGTTTTTGCCCTAAATATCCAGCAATAAGAAATTACAGCCCAAAAGATTTATTTCAAAATTCGCAATTAGAATTTTATGCTGTAAATTTAAAATCTAAAAAATTATTTCTCTCCAAAGGAGAAAACGCAGCATTAAAAAGATTAAGTATTTATGATGCTGAAAAACATGGCAATTTAAAACATCTTGCCTCTGTTTATAATAGAGACTCTCAAATGACTACGGCAGGAATTGATAAAGCAGGACCAAGAGTTTTAGATTTTGCAAATATTCTAAAATACAACTATATACCACTTGCTAAAACACTTCAGAAAATATTGGAAATAGGAACGAAAGCAATTGGCTCGCCAGTAGAAATAGAATTTGCAATAGACCTAAATAAAGACAAAGACTACAAAGCTTCATTCTATTTACTTCAAATTAAACCACTTATAGGAAACACAGAAAATTATGAGATTGATGTCCGAAATATTGACAGCTCAAAAACTATCATGTTTACCGATAAAGGAATGGGAAATGGTTCAATAAAAAACATCTCTGATATTATTTATGTTGATAAAAAAACTTTTGATAAGTCAAAAACAGAAGATATAAGTAAAGAAATTGCAGAGCTAAATAAAAAAATGGTAGCAAGAGGTAAAAAATATATTTTGATAGGTCCGGGTAGATGGGGAACACGAGACAGATGGATAGGAATACCTATAGAATGGGCACAAATATCTAATGCACAAATAATTATAGAGACAAGTTTAAAAGGCTATCCGCTTGATGGTTCACTTGGTTCACATTTTTTTCACAATGTAATTTCTATGAATGTAGGATATTTTTCTATTCAGCATAGCAAAAAAAATAATATTTTGGCGTGGGAAAAATTAGCCGAACAAAAAATTATTGAACAAACAAAATACGTAAAACATATAGAATTTGAAAAACCTCTAACCATAAAAATGGACGGAAAACAACGAGTTGCATTGATAAGTGTTTAACCTTTCTACGTAGAACGTCTGTTTGCTTATTTTTGAGGCTACCCACGTAAAGTTAGATAAGGCTAATTATCAGCAGATTGCACCTAGTGTGTTAAAAATTTGGGAATATCAATAAAAAAGCTCTTTCGTTTTTTGTATCTATCTATAAATAAACACAATACAACAATCAATTGCCCCGACCTTTAGGTCGGGGATAAAGAAAAAATTTGATTATTAGGGCTTTAGTCCTTTTTTAACGGCATAGTAAATAAAGGACTAAAGCCCTAATTAGTCGATTTATTGCATTATCCCCGACCTAAAGGTCAGGGCAATTAAAAAAAGATATTGACAATTACTAATATTTTTCTTTTTTTGTATATGTTTAAATATCAAAACCATACAGAAAATGAAAGAACTTTTTTATGAAAAATACAAATTTTTAACACCTTAGATTGCACCTGTCAGGTATTTTCACCTGAAAGCAAGTAATAAACGGCATGTAAAAACACTTGCCGATTGCAGTGAGTTGTCCAACTTTACACGGGGGGTAGCTCACTTTTAAAATAAATCTACAATATTTTTTTCAGAAAGTTGTGTGAAAATATTGTTTTTTCCAATCAAATTATCAGCAAGTTTTTGTTTTTTCTGTTGAAGTTTTCGTATCTTCTCCTCAATTGTGTCCTCTGTAATAAATCGGTAAACCATTACTTTTGCTTTTTGCCCCATTCTGTGTGCCCTACTAATTGCCTGGTTTTCAATAGCTGGATTCCACCAAGGGTCAAGAATAAAAACGTAACTTGCCGAAGTTAAATTCAACCCTACTCCACCAGCTTTTATGGAAATTAAAAATAATTTATTATCAGAATTATTTTGAAAATTGTCTATAACCTCTTCTCGCTTACTTGTGCTCCCAGTTAATAATGAATATTTTAAGTTCTTCTGTTCAAAATAATCTGCAAAAATTTGCAAATGTTTTACAAAAGATGAAAAAAGAAGTATCTTTTGATTTGCCGAAGTTATAATTTCTATTTTTTCAATAATCTCATCAAATTTTCCTGAATTAGTATCATTAAAATTTTCTAACATATTTGGGTGATTTGCAATCTGCCTCAATTTATTGAGAGCTTGCAAAATATAAATACTGGATTTTCGCATCTGACCGTTTTCCTGTAATTCTATAATTTTATTTCTGATTTTAGAATTTTCGGTTTCATAAATGCTTTTTTGTTCGGCAGTCATTTCGCACAAAATAGTTTGCTCACTAAAAGGTGGCAGGTCTTTAAGAACCTCATTTTTAGTGCGTCGCAAAATAAATGGGCTAATTATATCTTTTAATTCTTGCTGTTTATCTTCGTCGTTTTCTTTATCTATTGGATATATAAAATTATATTTGAAAAAACTCAACGAACCGAGCAAACCATCGTTTATAAAATTCATTTGCGACCAAATATCTATCAGCGAATTTTCTATTGGCGTGCCAGTTAGCACAAGATGATGTTCTGCTACTAATTGAATAGCAGCCAAATATATTTTAGAACTTGGATTTTTAATTTTCTGACTTTCGTCTAAAACAACATAAAAAAAGTTTATTTCTTTCAAAAAATCAATATCATTTCTCAAAACACCGTAGCTCATTAAAATAATATCATAATTTTGTAAGTTTTTCTGCATTTTTACTCTCTGTGTGCCTCCATAAATCAAAACTCGTAGGCTTGGGGCAAATTTTTCTATTTCGTTTTTCCAATTGTGTATCAGTGATTTAGGAAGCACAATTAAACTTGTAATTTCTTGCGAAGAAATATTTTTTCCAGTAGTAAATAATGAAAGTTGATTTTGAATAACTTGGTCTTCTTTTATTTTGCTGGTTTCCATTGCTTTAAGAATAATTGATAAGGTTTGGATAGTTTTTCCAAGCCCCATATCATCAGCAAGGCAACCGCCAAAACCATTTATATTCAAAGCATTAAGCCAAGCAAAACCCTCTTTTTGATAATCTCGCAAATTTGCTTTTAAATTGTTTGGAATAGTTGGAGTTCTGTGCTTTTTATTTCCAAAAAAATCAAGAAGTTTTCCTAGTTTTTTCTTATTTATCTGTATTCCACGCTCTTCTTCATTTTCTACTTCTGCAAGATAATTGGCATGAAATTTATTCAATTTCAAAATCCCATCTTCTTCTCTACCAAAGGCAAAAATATTTTTATATTTCGCAAACCATTCTTCTGGAATAACTGCCATTTCGCCGTTTGGCAATTTAAAAACTCGTTTGTTGGCAAGAATATATTTTTTTAACTTCTGAAATGGAATTTCTATATCACCAAAATAAATTTTTGCATAAATATCAAACCAGTCTGTTTTTTGCTCAACTTTAAAATTAATTAACGATTTTTTTAGAGAGTATTTTGTATCTCCAAAATTTTGAATAATCTCAATGTTTTTGCTTTTTATAGCATCAAAATTTTCTTTTATCCACTCAATAGACTTAAATTGCTGTTCTGATGAATTATGAAACTTGTTTTTTATTGTTAAAACTTTATCATCATATTTTTTTAAACCAAGATTATAAATAAAATTAAGTTGCTCACTTTCCCAAACCAAATCTCTTTTATATTTATAAAAAGTGTAATTTCCATTTTTTTCGGATAAACTAACGCTACTTGTATTTATACTTTTATGAAAATATAAAATTTTATCGTATTCAAATTTAAGCATAAAAAAATACTCATCTTTGAAGTTTCTTTCTGTAAAAAGTAATATTTTTCTAATTGGTTTTTTATCAATAATTTCAAAACCTTTGGCATTTACTCTGTAATTTTTTATAGATTTTAGTATAAAACTTTCAAAATACGTTTTTTCTATTCGTTTGGGAACGCTTATGTGGTTTTTTGTAAAAAATGGTGAGAGTTTTTTTGCATTAATATCATTAAAAAAATATAAGTTATTGTTTAGCACTATTATACAAGGTTCGTTGGATAAAACTATTTCTATTTTATCTAACAATTTTATTGTTTTTTTATCGTGATAAACACTTAAAAAATACTGAATTTCGTTATCTCTTCTGTGAAAATTAAAAAGAGCTTCGGCATTTTGTTGTTGCACAAAAATTTCGTCTTCAACATAAATTTTATTATATCTATCTGCTTTATGAAAAACTTTTATATGATGTTTTTTTACAATATTAAAAATTTCTACCAATCGTTTTTCCACATAAGGTCTTATCCGCTCATCAAATAATTTTTGCGACATATTTGAATAAAACTTAAAAGCGGTTATTTTTTTATCTTTAGAAAAAGTTTTGAAAATAGAATTATCATTATACCTATTAATAAGGTGTATGATTTTTATTTGGTCTTTTGTTAGACTATCCGAAAAAGCCTCAACATCTTCAATATGAGCAGTTTGAACAACTTTAAAATAGTCCGAATTTTCTTGTTTTAAAATATAAGCCTCTGCCACAAAACCAAGTGAACTATGCTCTTTTATTCCTATCGCAAACATGAATTGAATGAGTGTTAAATTTTTAGTATTAATTGACTTGACAAAATTAAAAAAAAAATATATCTTTGTGTTTTAAAATTTAAAAATTATCTTGCAATTTTAAAATAAAAAATGGCAATACTCAAAGATTGAGTCCGCTCCGACAAGTGTATTTTTGTCAAAATCAAGGCGGATACAAATTT
>JAOZQN010000619.1 GCA_029932195.1 Bacteroidales bacterium
AAAATTATGGCTACCCACGTAAGGTTGAACAGCTTTGGTTATCAAGGCAACACGTTTCCAAGTGGCTACGCCACGTTGGAAAGTGTTGAATAAAAAAATAGTCTAATTTTACGTGGGTAGCCAAAATTATTCATTATTCATTATTCCCTTAAATCCGAAGGTTTTTTTATAACACTCTGACTACTATTACATTAAAGCAATAATTCTTCACCTATTTAGGTGGAAAAATATTTTTGTCATAATTAAAAAAAAGGCTGTAAATTTTTGATAATCAGAATGATTATTTGTATCTTGCAGCCCTAAATTAAAGTTATGACAAAGATAGAAAAAAGTAATCAAATAATCAATCCTTTTGGAGGAATAAATTATATAAATAGTTATATAAAAGATGCAGAAATACTTGAACTAATTGATAATCAATTAGGTAGTAGAGCAAAGCAAGCAAAATATTCTTATAGTGATTTGATATTAAATTTATGGAATGTCTTTTTTACTGGCGGAGATTGTGCCGAAGATATAAATGAACATTTGCATGATTTTTTATCTACTGTTCCCGATACAAAAGTAGCTAATGCTGATACAATTCTTGGCGTTTTTAAAACGTTAAAAACAGAGAATGAATTAGTAACAAGTAGCAACGGTAAAACGTATGAAACTAATAGGCATGACAAACTTAACCAGTTAAATATTAGTATATTAAAACAGATTAATATTTTAAAAGCTGGTAATTATTATGATTTTGATTATGATAATGAAGTTTTGCCTACGGAGAAAAAGGATGCTAAAAAAACTTATAAAAAAACAGTAGGCTATTTTCCAGGAATGGCAACAATTAATGGTAATCCAGTATATTTTGAGAATCGGGACGGCAATATGCACGTAAAAACAGACCAGTCAAAAGTTCTTGAACGTGCTTATAAAATACTGAATGATAATGGAATAAAGATTAATCGTAGCCGTATGGATGCGGGTTCTTATTCTTTTGATATAGTAAAAACTGCCTTAGAATATAGTCGTTTAATTTACATTCGTGCTAATCGTTCGGATAATTTATCTGACTTATTATTAGTGGAGCGAAACTGGGAAAAAGTATCAATAAATGACAAAGAATATGAGGTTTGTTCTATTGAATATCAGCCTTTTAAACATATAAAAACCTTGGCAAAAATAACATTTAGATTAGTTGTTAGTAGAGAAAAAACAGGAGATTCGCAGCAAGATATATTTACTAAGGATAACATGAAATATCGTAGTATTTTAACAAATGATAGGGAGTCTACTGAAAAAGAAGTTATAGAATATTATAACCAACGAGGAACAGAAGAGAAGGAAATAGATATTTTAAATAATGATTTTGGCTGGTCAAAAATGCCTTTTTCTAATATGAATGAAAACACTGTTTTTCTGATAGTTATGATGATTGCTAAAAATATTTACACATGGTTGATTTCTATATTTTCAAAAAAATTTAAGTGTTTAAAAAAGCATTTTCGGATAAAAAAATTTATTTTTAGATTTGTCATTGTTCCAGTAAAATGGATAAAAAGAGGCGGTTATAATGTTCTCAAAGTTTTTAGTCAAAAACCGTATGAATTATTGAAATTATGACATAAAAAAACATATAAACCATTATTCTCTAAAAAATGAAGGGGAAAGTTATGTTTAATTTGCTTTAACTGTAATCGCCTGACTGACAGCCAGTTGCTTTTTATTATTTAAAGAAAAACAAGTAAAAACACAAAAAATAAATAATAAAAAGAAAGAAAATATTACTGAAAAAATAAGTGTCCTAACTGTTGATATTTTTTTGAATTTTTCTATATTTTTAATCAAATAGTTGTATATATTTGATAAAAAAGGACACTTTTTAAAACTCCTTTTAGACCTTCGGATTTAAGGTATTCATTATTAATTATTCATTGTTCATTATCTTCTTATTTTGGATTAAATTTAAAAACGCTTAATGCTCCAGTAATTGCATTTTTCATTTCTTGCCAGTTTTGTATTTCTTTTAATTTATTGATAATTGTTATGGGGCGAAAATAAAATTTTTTGAACGATTTTTTTATCATTTTAAAAAGATATTCTTCCGAAACATTTTCTGTCCAATATTGAACTTTAAATTTGTGTGCATTTTCTATCGGATTGTCCGAAAATTCTTTCCAATAATCGTAGGTAAATAAGTTATTTTGCAAGCCCTCCATATAAACCGCCGTAAATGGAAATGGCACAAGAATGCTATATTGTGCATAATTAAGTCCTATTGTTCGTGAAAATTTTAGAGTTGTTTTTATATCCTCTTCTGACTCTCCTGGTAGCCCTATCATAAAATTTCCGATGGTTGTTATTCCTGCTTTTTTGCAAAGTGCTATTGATTTTCTAATATTTTTTGTTTTGATACCTTTTCGCACTCTTTTTAGAGTTTTATCAACTCCCGATTCTATTCCAAACTGAATCCTGTGTATTCCTGCTTTTTTCACTTCTGCAATTAGTTCGAGAGTAATTGTGTTTATTCTTGCTCTAAAACTCCAGTCTATTTTTATATTTTCGGATTGTAGAGCTTTTGCAAAATCTATCACTTTTTGAGATTTCATTGCAAAAAGGTCGTCGAAGAAAAAGATTTCGTTATAACCCAATTTTATTAAATATTTTACTTCTTTTATTATGTCTTCCGTGGTTCGTGTGCGATAGGTTTTGTTGGGCGTAAAACAATATGTGCATTTAAAAGGGCAACCGCGCGACGACATTATTGTGGCAACTTTTTCTTGCCTTCCTACAATGCTTGTATAAATTTCGCTTGGCAAGAGTTTGCGATTTGGAATTGGTAGTTGTTCAATATCCTCAATATAAGCTCTTTTATAATTTAAGTACTCTTTATTTTTCTGATAAAAACCTACACCATCTATCTCTAAAAAATCGTTTACTTCTTGCTCTGTTAGGATAGGAGAGATTATTTTTGACAATTTATTAATTAAAAGAGGCAAAGTTTCCTCTCCCTCTCCTTGCAAAATATAGTCAATGTTTTTGTATTTTATAGACTGTATTGGATATAAAGTTGCGTGGTGTCCACCAAGTATTGTGTAAATTTCGGGATTAATTTTTTTTACAATTTCTGCCGTTAGCAGAGTATCTACCATTGAGGTTGTAAAAGTAGTTATTCCAACTGCAAAAGGTGAAAATTCTTTTATTTCTGCTTCTAATTCTTTGTATCCAATATTCATTGGAACACAGTCAATTATTTTCACATCATACCCCTTGTCTTCTAAAACAGTTCCAAGATACAACAAACCTAACGGAGGATAAAAACCTATTATATCAATAAAATCATCTTCAATTCCAGCTTTTAGGGTGTTGTTTTGTGGAGTATTTATTAAAAGGATTTTTTTCATACGATTTTTTTAGGGGAGGGTTTTAGGAGGGAGTTTTTTTAGGGAGGAAGGAGGTTTTTAGGGTGGAGGTAAGGTGTTAATAATTTGATATTTCATCAAAAAAAGTTCCCCCAGTTTTTG
>JAOZQN010000620.1 GCA_029932195.1 Bacteroidales bacterium
TCAATCATATACAAATTTATTTTTCATCGTTAATAACAAAAAAAGCCAATTTAGGGTTAATGTCTTTAAGCATAAAAGTTCCAGCTTCTGTTCCGTCACTAATCCATAACTCTCTTCCGTGAGTTCCATCGTCTGCTGTAAAAACTGCTTTATTTTCAAAAGCAAAAAAATGTTTAATACCTGGAGAGGTTGCAAAATTTTTCACTTCTACTGTTCCTGCTTCTGTACCATCGGTTTTCCAAAGACCATGACCTGTTTCTGAATTTGCACTAAAAAATATTGTTCCATTTACATTTACTAACTGATAAATATTTCCTCCTTGTCCGGGAAAAACATCTATAACCATAACTGTTCCTTCGCTTGTGCCATTAGTTTTCCACAATGTCGAACCATTGGCTACATCGTTTGCCTTAAAATAAATTGTTCCATTATCATCACTTACTAAATCATCATTAGTAGAAGGAAAAGAAGAATTTGTATTGCTTACAATATCTTTCAATAAAATTGTTCCGTCTTCTGTTCCGTCGGAAGTCCATAGTTCTATTCCGTGTATTTTGTCGTCGGCAGCGAAAAGTATTTTTTGGTTATGAATGAAGAATGAACCTACTGTGCCAGAGCCAGTGTTGGTATATTGACTTATATTTTTTAGAGTAACCGTTCCTGCTTCTGTGCCGTCAGTTTTCCAAAGTCCGTAAAGTTCTGTTGCAGGATTGTAACCCTTAAAATAAGCATTATTTTCAAATGCTATTATTTCATACATATCCATTGATGCTTCATATAACATTATTGTTCCTGCTTCTGTTCCATCAGAAGACCATATTTCATATTTGTATCCTGATGAATAATAATCAATTTCAAAGATTATTCTTCCGTTTGCTGATGTGAAATTTGTGAAATCTTTATTATAAATATCATTAATGTCTTTTATAAATGTTGTTCCAGCTTCTGTCCCATCGGTTTTCCACAGTTCATTGCCATGCACATCATCTTCGGCTGTAAAAAATAAGTATCCGTTTGCTACATAAAAATTTTCTGGTTCAGAACCTGAATCTCCTTCTATAATATCTTTAACTATGACAGTCCCAGCTTCTGTTCCGTCGGTTTTCCAAAGTTCGTATCCGTATAATGTTTCATGATAAGCACAAAAATATAGTTCATTATTATACTCAACAACATCATTTTCAACATACGAATAACCATCTGGGTCAATATCTTTTACTACAACAGTTCCAACTTCTGTGCCGTCGGTTTTCCAAATATCTTGATGAGTATCGCTTGCTTCTGCAACAAATAACAATTCTCCGTTAATTATATTAAAATTACTAACATAACTACCACCACTACCAGTATTAATATCTTTAACTAATATAGTTCCGGCTTCTGTTCCGTCGCTTTTCCAAAGTTCGTAACCAGTATCTGCATCATTTTTTGCTTTAAAAAACAAGGTGTTATTAAAATCAAACAAATTAGAAGGGGAGCTATTATCTGTTCCAACAGCAATGTCTTTAACCATAACTGTTCCTGCTTCTGTGCCGTCAGTTTTCCAGAGTTCTTCTCCGTTTATGCCGTCGTTTACTGTAAAAAACAACAACCCATTTGAAACCGTTAAGTTTTTACAAGTATTGGAATAATCCGAACAAATATCCTTAACTACAACAGTTCCTTCTTCTGTGCCATCACTTTTCATTAATTCAAATTTAGCTTCGATGGAAAATCCAACAAAAAATAACATTCCGTTGTATTCTGTCATGTCTCTTGGGTGAGAATCATTACTTCCTGTATAAATATCTTTTACAAGCCTTGTCCCTTAGTCGGTTCCATCTGTTATCCACAGTTCTATTCCATGAATAGCATCGTTTGCTGTAAAATACACCATGTCTCCTAGTTGGCAGAAATCAGTTGGAGTTGATGAGTTTGTTCCTATGTTAATGTCTTTCAACAGTTTTTGCGAAAACGCACTCGTTTGTATAAACATTATCATTAAGAAAATGTTTACTACTTTGATAATTTGAAATTTTGTAGTCATAATTAAGTTTGTTTTTAAGTTAATATTTAAAATACAAAAATAAATAATAAGAATAGAAATATCAATCCGTAAAAATCCGTAAATTTATTGCGTAATTTTACGGATAAGTAATTAAAACAAAGGTTTTAAGTGTAATATATTAATTATAATCTATTGAAAAGAAGAAAGATATGATTTTACAATATAGTAAAGGCAAGCATTTAGTAAATAGTTTACAATGCTCTTGGAGAGGGGTGATATTTTAAAATGGCATTTTTCACGAGTGCCAAATACCTAAGTTGGAAAAGTTCTGAAGTTTTGAATAATATTATGCAAAAAAAACAACGATTTTTCAGGATTAAGAGACTAAACCAGACAAGCTGGAAAAGGTCTAAAGTTTCGAATAATATTATGCAAAAAAAACAACGATTTTCAGGATTAAGAGACTAACGACATGTTACTTTTGAAAATTTGAAATACTCATTTAGAACAAGTGCAATGGAATATTTCCATTATTTTGTAAAAATCCGTATCCGTCTTGATTTTTGACAAAAATACACTTCTCGGAGTGAACTTAATATTAATTAAAAATTAAAGGATAATCCTATTCCCATTGTTTCTTTTACTTGTAATCGTGGTCCTTTATGTCCTGTTTCTTTGTCCACAAGAATTTTTATGTCGTCGTCGTAGATAAGCTCGTTGGTAATATTTACGGTAAGATATTTATTTACTTTCATTGATATTAAAATATTAAAATTCACATCAATATTTTGTGGATTGTTCAAATAATTAGAGAATAAATATAATTTTGAGTATATTGTAACATTTTTCCAAGCTTCTTTTTGATACTCAAATTTCATGTAAGCACCTACTTCGTTTCTGTAAACTGCACCAGAGTCTAATCCAAAAGCCGATTGTGATGATAAAAATGGGTCGTTTACTATTGTTAGTTTTCCAGTAGCAGGAGAAGTGTAGATTGCAAAATGTTCTGATTGGAGGTAGTCAATGCCCACAGAGTAAAGCATATAAGCTGGTGCAAGGAAACCCGAAATTTTTGTAGCTTCGTTGTTTTCATCATATTCAAAACCATCATAAAATTGAGTTTTAATGTTATATAGACCAGTATAATAGAATTTATTAATAGCTTTATAACCATATTTTGAGGCAAAATCTATTTTATCTTCTGTTTTTCTAAAATCTAGTTCACCAAATTTCTGTGTTCCATAGGCCGTTTCAAAAGTATTTTTCCACGAATGTTTTTTATACCTATAATTTGCATGGGCATTTAGCAATGCGTTAAGTCCAAAAGAGTTATCACCACCAGTAGTCCAATATTTTAGGTGAGTTTGTGCAACAGTTAAACTTGTAACTGCTCCAATTTTCCATCGCTTTGTAGTATCTGGCGTAGATTGTGCAAATACAAAATTGACTATAATTAATAACTGAAGTTTCGGAGTTGTAATTAGCTGGTTGTGAACACATTACAAAA